>JAJYPJ010000087.1 GCA_021795435.1 Pseudomonadota bacterium | reverse complement strand
CGCTGCTGCACGCGATGAAGGTCTGGCTGGATGCGCTGCGTCCCACGGTCCCCGGTGCCAGCGGCACGGCCAAGGCCATCGACTACACGTTACGCCGCTGGAGTGCGCTGACGCGCTACCTCGAGGACGGTGCCTGCCCGATCGGTAGAGTCGAGATGTGGCGCGGTGGCGTTAGGTTCGGCATATCGGTTGCCGCCTCTTTCGATCGACGGTGCCTTACTGTCCGAACCCTGACTCCGTTTCCACATCCCGCTCATCGAACCGGACGTGCAGCTTTCCCGCATCCGGCTCTCTTTCAGCGCATCAAACCTTCGCATTCGACAGGTTGGCGCGCGGCGGCACGAGGCGTATCAGTCCCCAAGTGTCGTACAGGAACTGGTCGGAGTACTGGCGATAGCCCGTTCCCCTCTTGCCGCGTTTGCGCATCAACCAGATCCGCAACCGTCGCGCTGTGTAGTCGTTGATGAGTCGATAGGATCGCGACACCGGTCCTTGGCTGAAGTAACCAGCCCAGCCCCGGAGCAGCGGGTTCAACTCCTCGATCCGACTCTGCACATCCTTGGCATTCCAGCGCGACGTCGTGGCGTCATGGATTCTCCCCAGCAGCCGCTTGATCGACTTCTTCGACGGGCGCGTGCCCCAATACGGGCAGCCGTCCTTTCCGAAGAAACGACCCACGGTGTATCCGAGGAAGTCGAACCGGTCGGCTGGCAGTCGCGCCAGCCGGGTCTTCTTCTCGTTCACCGTCAGGCCGAGCCTGTCCATCAAGTGCCGCATCGCTTCCAGCGCTCGCTCTCCGTTGCCCGGTGGGCACAGGATCACAAGATCGTCAGCATAGTTGACCACCTCGGCACGCAGCTGTGCTGCATAACCATGACGGGACCATGCCAGCATGAAACGCCGGAAGTACAGGTTGGCCAGTAGCGGCGAGATGATGCCGCCTTGTGGCGTGCCCCGGCTGCGGTTCTTCGCCTCGGTGCTGCGCCGCACGCCTTCGGGCGTGCGTTCCAGTACCGGTGCGTCGAGCCATTGCCGAATCACCGCCAGCAGCGTGCCGTCGGCAATGCGCCGAGCGACACAGCGCATCAGGTCGCCGTGCGGTATGGTCTGGAAGTAGTCGGACAAATCCGCGTCGACTACCTCGCGCGCACCCCTTTGGACAATGCCAAAGTGGATGCGGCGCAGCGCCATCTTCGCGTCCAATCCCGTGCGAAAGCCGTACTGCTGGGGTGAAAGATCGGTCTCGAAGATCGGTCCGATCACCAACAGCACAGCCGCCTGCACCACGCGATCCCGAATGGTCGGGATGCCGAGTGGACGTTCACCACCTTGGGCCTTGGGAATCCACACGCGCAACAGGGGCTGTGGCCGATACGTCTTGGCGCAAAGCTCCTGTCGCAATCGTCCCAGCCAGACGTCGCGTCCGTGGTCCTCGATGTGCTCGAACCGTTCGCCGTCAGCTCCCGGCGCACCGTGGTTCGCACGGCAACGTCGATAGGCTTCAAGCACTACGTCGGCACGGCACACCTTGTCCCACAGACTGTAAAAACGCGTGGCCGGTTCAGTCTTGGCTTTCGTTTGCAATGCGGTCTGCAACGTCCGGACCTTTTCAGGCGAGGTTCCTAGACTCATCGTCAATCCTCGGGTTCTTGTCGCTTTCCGGCATTCGCTCTGAAACAGGGGGCCTTGGCTCCACCGGCATTACCCGGCTTCCACGCTACTACGCCCCCATCCGCCATCCGCACCGGCCGGTTCCACCTCTCGCGAGGCCGCCGTTGCTGGGTTGCCTTCCAAGCACTGGCGCGGACTTCCCTTGTTGCGTCATCGATCGTTGCTACACGTGCTGCCACCACTACCCCGGTGGAATCCTCGGGTGCGTTTCTCGCTCGCTTCCCCAAGGACATCGGCCTTCCTCGTTATTATGGCGAGTCGGCTTCCACAACGACATTTCGAGGCCTGCTCAGTGTTCACTCACGTTGCAGCCCGCGTAGCGCGCTGACCTCCTTCGAGGCCGTTTCAAGAAGTGCTTCAGCCCATTCGTTACCTCGTGGACCGCCCCTTGTGCTTCCGGCTGGAGCGAGAGTTTGCCGGATCGGTTTCCCACCGACGAATCCATGACACCTTGACAAGGCACACACAACAACCGCATCGAAAACGCGATCCGGCCTATCGCCCTCGGACGCAAGAATTGGCTGTTCGCCGGGTCCGAGCGGGCCGGCCAGCGCGCTGCTGCAATCATGAGTCTGCTGGCCACCGCCAAGGCCAACGGCCACGACCCGCATGCGTGGCTGACCGAGGTGCTGACGCGCCTGCCGACCACGCTCGATCGCGACCTCGGCACCCTGCTGCCGATCTCCTGGCAGCCTGCCGCCTGATCGCACCACGCGCACCACGCCACCGCGCAAGGTGGCGTTGGCGCACGCTTACTGCCCATCCACGGCGTGTTGAGGTACTGGTAGCCGGCGCGCACCTGCATCCAGTCGTTCTGGTACTGCAGGTAGACCTGGCCCAGCGAGCTGATCTAATTGGTCGGACCCATCAGAGTGGTGTCGATCGCGGCCGGATTGCCCGACTGCGTGCCCAGGCGAGTTGGCGGTGAGGAAGCTGCCGCCGAGACTGAAGCCGCTGGCGAAGCTGCCGCTGCGGAAGTTGATTAGTGCACCGACCGCGAGGGCGTTGGCGTCGGTGGTGTTGGGAGCGCCGAACAGGCGGCTGAAGTAATGCGTGCGCAGCTCACCGTCGACGTGGCTCTGGGTGAAGATGTCGCTGAGCGAGTCCACCTGCGCAATGTGCACGGTGTCAGTTTTCAACCAGCGTCAACAGCGATACGCTCGAGGCTTTCGCCGCCGTGCCGGATGACGCGGTGGCCGAGCCCACCTGACTTCCTCGAACGCGCCGGCGTTCACACTGCTGGCTGGATCGCGATCACCCTAGGTTTCATGCCGATCGCAGCAGGTGTGATCGGCGGGATGGCTTCGCGCAAAGCGGCGAAAAAATCGCTCAGCATCGACCCGAGCAATGCGATGTAGGGACTTGCCGAGCACGTCAAAAGATGTGCGAAGGTGTCGGCCCAGGGCTCAATGTGCTCGCCAATGAATTCGCCGACCAGGGTGCGGTCGGCCTCGTCGTCGTGTGCCGCGTCGAGCAGCACGGCGAGAAAGGCTAGCAGCACGCCAACGTGGTCGAGCGGGCGATTGGCCCCGGCGAGAAACGGATCGGCGGGCAAGGCTGCAGGGTCGAAGCTGGCGGCGTCATACCAGGGCAGCAGCGCATCGCCGCCGTCGTAACGCGGGGTGCCGAAGTGCCAGTACGCGTCGGTCTGGCGGGCTTGCCTGAGCACATGGCCCACCGGCGGCAGAAAGCAACCGGATTGGGCGATGCAAAGGTGGTCGTAAAAGTCCTGCTGCGACTGCGCCAGATCCAGCGCCACGCCCGCCGCGGGCTGCAAAGCGTCGAGGATGACCGCGTCGGGCGGGTTGAGCAGCAAACGCGACGCTGCTGCGGCCAGCTGTGCTAGTTCGCCGTACGGGATGGCGGGATCAGACACGCGCAGCCTCCTTCTCCAGGCGGGCCTTGGTGTTGTAGAACACCACGCTGCCGCCGGTCAGGTCCATCAGCGACATCTGCCACACGTCGGGGTCGCGCCGCATGATGGGGTTGAGGTGGATGCCGGCGCGGCGCACCGCATCGCCCATCACGCGTTTGCCGTCGACCTGGTAATTGCTCGCCCCATACCCCCAGTGTCCATAGCCGACCTCGAACAGGATGACGCCCGGGCGAATGCCCTCGAGCACGACTGCACGGCCCCGACGCTTGCCTTCGGGGGTTACCACCCAGATCCAGTCGCCATTCTCGATGCCTAGCCGTTTGGCGTCACCGGCCGCCATGTTCACGCCATTGCCGGGATTGATTTCACGCAGTGTGTAGTTCGACACCAAGCGTGAATGCGATTGCAGCGCGCCTTTCATGGTGATGATGGTCATCGGCCAGTCCTTCGGATCGTCGAGCTGATCCAGGGGCCTGCCCAGCGCCGTGGTGGGTTCCACCCAGCGCGTGGTGCCGTGGAAGAACTGGCCGTTCATGCTGTTGCGCGTGGTGCCGGTTGTTTCGGCGTAGAAATGCAGACGCTTGGTGTACTGGTAAGCCAGTTGATCGCCCTTGCGCGCGCCGGTATGGGGCTGGAAGCGGCCGCCGCGCACCAAGCAACCCATCACCACGGGCCACTCCTCGGGCTTGAGCGCGTCGGCGAATTTCTGGTGGTAGTCGCCCAGAGCCGTGATCGTGATTTCCTGCGCCGTGGCTGCCGGCACCTCGTCACCCCCCACGCCCTTGGCGGCGACCAGATTCGCCACGTTCTTGAGGTAAAACTCTTCGCGGCGGTTGAGAGGCCAGTAGTTGCCGTCCGCGTCAGGGATGCCCTTGGTGCCGTAACCGGGCATGCCGATGCGCTTGGCCACGTCGATCAGAAATTCCTCCATGCACACATGCCGACCGTCGGGCGTCTTCGACGTCAGGCTGATCGCCGGCCAGCGCACGCCTGTGCCCTTGGTCAGGGTGGTGGGGAAGGTGTCGACCAGGTCATAACTCTCCAGGTGCGACACGTCGGGCACGATGTAATCCGCATACATGCTGGAGTCGCCGACGACAATATCCGAGGCGATGATCAGAGGGATGTTCTTTGGATTCTTGATCGCCTCGATGAAGGCCGGGTTGCCCTGGCCCGGCACGCTGTACAGCGGGGTGGCTTTGTGCCACATGAGGATGTCCACGCCATAGGGATAGCGCTGGATGGCCGAGGGCAGGGTCTCGGTGTACATCGCGAAACTGAGCGGGAACCACGGGCGCTTGGGCGGATAGGGGTTCTTGCCCGCGGCAACCTTGGCCTTGTACTCGCTGGTGTCCTCATAGTGGAACTTCTCGCGGTTGATGATCACGCCCTTGGCCAGGCCCTCGGCCTCCGGCACGCCGACGATGTCGTAGCGGCCTTTGTTGACGGGATAGCCGCCGCCGCCCGCGGTCAAACCTCCGGTCCAGTTCATATTGCCCACCAGCAGATTGAGCATCAGTACCGCCACGCCGTT
>JAJYPJ010000086.1 GCA_021795435.1 Pseudomonadota bacterium | reverse complement strand
CCAGACTGGCCAGATGCTGGCGGCGCTTTGGAATCGCCCGCAAGCAACCTTCGCGAGCAAGCTCGATGTCAACGGCAATACCGCACGGGTCGTGCGGGAGGTGGACGCTGGACTGGAAACGCTGGAGATCGATCTTCCCGCGGTGGTCACGGTCGACTTGCGCTTGAATGAGCCGCGTTTCATCAAGCTGCCGGACATCATGAAGGCCAAGAGCAAGCCCATCGAGACCATCGAGCTGGCATCCCTGGGCGTGGAATCGGGTGATCACCTCAAGTCCAGCCGGTTCGCCCCCCCAGCCAAGCGCAGCAAGGGCGTCATGGTGAAGGACGTTGCCGAGCTGGTAGAGGCACTCAAGACCAAAGGCCTGGTCTGACCGACCCGTGACCCGGAGAAACGCATGAACAAGATTTTGATCATCGCCGAACACCACGCCGGCCAGCTCAATTCCGCAACGGCCCGGTGCGTCACCTGTGCGCAGACGATCGGGGGAAGCGTCGATGTGCTGGTGCTGGCAGCCACGCCAGAACCGATCGTGCGTGCCGCGGCCGGCCTGCAGGGCGTGAGCCGGGTACTCAGCGCAGCCCACGAGGCCAACCTGCATGCGCTCGCCGCCACCTACGCGCCCCAAATCGCGGCTCTCGCGCCTGGTTACACGCATCTGCTGGCGCCATCGACCACGTTCGGCAAGGACTTGATGCCCAGGGTGGCCGCCCTGCTCGGCGTGGCGCAGGTGAGTGACCTGATGCAGGTGGAAGGCCCGCGAACCTTCGTGCGCCCGATCTATGCCGGCAACGTTTTGGTCACCGTCGAGGTGCCCGAGGGCCATGTCGTAGCCGCCACGGTGCGGCCTGCTTCGTGGCCGGAGGCAGCAGTCTCCTCGGCCTTGGCTCCGATCGAGGCCGTTGAGACCCATGTCGCCTTGCCGACGCACACGCGCTTCGTTGCACTGGAAGGCGCCAGCAGCGAACGCCCCGACCTGCAGAGTGCACAGCGAGTGGTTTCCGGCGGGCGCGCGCTGGGATCCGGCGAGAACTTCAAGCTCATCTACGAGCTCGCCGACCGATTGGGTGCAGCAGTCGGCGCCTCTCGCGCGGCGGTGGACGCAGGCTATGTGCCGAGTGACATGCAGGTCGGCCAGACGGGGAAAATCATCGCGCCCCAACTGTACATCGCCGTGGGCATATCGGGTGCCATCCAGCACCTGACGGGCATCAAGGACGCGGGCACCATCGTCGCGATCAACAAGGACGCCGAGGCGCCCATTTTCGACGTGGCTGACTATGGCTTGGTGGGCGACCTGTTCAAACTGGTGCCCGAGTTGGTCCAGGCCCTGAACTGATCCACGCCGGCGACCGGCGCCGCACGCCAGCGCGGCGTTTGGAATGGAACGATCTTGCGCTTAGCATGGGCACCGCCACAGGAGTCGCGCATGGATAGACCCGGCGCCAACGACCGCCCCATCTGGGAACCCAGCCGCGAGCGCGCCGAAGCATCCAACATGGCGCGCTTTCTGCGCTTTGTGCGCGAGCGGACCGGAAATCCCGACCTGGTCCGCTATGCGCCGTTGTGGGAGTTTTCGGTGCGTGAGCCGCAGCGCTTCTGGCCCTTCGTCTGGGAATTCTGCGGCATTCGCGCGAGCGGGGATCTCGAGCCAACGATGGAGAACCCCGGTGCCATGCCGGGGGCGCGCTTCTTTCCCAACGCTCGCCTGAATTTTGCCGAAAACCTGCTGCGCTATCGCGACGGGCATCCGGCGCTCGTCTTTCGCAATGAATGGGGGCACGCTCGCGAGCTGAGCTACGCGGAGCTTGCGTCGCAGGTGGGGCGCCTTGCCCAGGCACTCCGCACCCTCGGCGTCAGACCGGGCGACCGGGTCGCCGGGTTGATGCCCAACATGCCCGAAACGATCATCGCGATGCTGGCGGCTTCGGCATTGGGTGCAACCTGGTCTTCGACGTCGCCTGATTTCGGTGTGGCCGGCATCGTCGACCGCTTTGGTCAAATCGCACCCAAAGTCTTGTTCACGGTCGACGCCTACCCCTACGGGGGCAAATCCCATGGCGTGCTGGACAAGGTCCGCGGCGTTCTGGCCGAAATACCTGGCATCGAGCACACGATCGTGCTCGACTACAGCGGACGGGCGTCGAGCCTCGACGGATTGCGCGGGGCGGTCGACTGGAATGCCTTGCTGGATGGCCACGGCGATACGCTCGACTGCACGCTGATGCCGTTCAACCACCCCCAGTACATCATGTATTCCTCGGGAACCACCGGGGTACCCAAGTGCATCGTGCATGGTGCCGGGGGCACCCTCCTGCAGCACCTCAAGGAACTGGTGCTGCACACGGACCTCAAACGCGAGGACCGGATTTTCTATTTCACCACCTGCGGCTGGATGATGTGGAACTGGCTGGTCTCGAGCCTCGCGGTGGGGGCAACGCTGGTGCTGTATGACGGCTCGCCCTTCCATCCCGATGGCCATGTCCTCTGGGACCTGGCTGACGAGGTGGGCATCAGCGTCTTCGGTACCAGCGCCCGATGGATCGCGGCTTGCGACAAGGCGGGTATCAAACCTCGGCGCACGCACAAGCTCGCCGCACTGCGCAGCATCCTCTCCACCGGTTCGCCGCTGGCGCCGGAAAGCTTCGATTATGTCTATCGGGACGTGAAGGAACGCGTGATGCTGGCGTCGATATCCGGAGGTACGGACATCGTTTCCTGCTTTGCGCTCGGCAATCCGCTCCTTCCCGTTTACCGCGGTGAACTGCAATGCCGCGGTCTGGGCATGCAAGTCGACGCATTCGATGACGACGGACAGTCCGTGCGGGGACAGCCGGGTGAACTCGTGTGCCTCGCGCCCTTCCCGTCGATGCCAGTGGCGTTCTGGAACGATCCCGATGGCCGCAAGTATCACGCCGCCTATTTCGAACGCTTCCCGGGCGTTTGGGCGCACGGTGATTTCGTCGAAATCACCGCGCACGGTGGCCTAGTGATCCACGGACGGTCCGATGCCACGCTCAATCCGGGGGGAGTCCGCATCGGCACCTCGGAGATTTACCGCCAAGTTGAGCAGGTGCCGGAGGTTCTGGAGTCGGTTGCGATCGGCCAGCGATGGCACGGGGACGAACGCGTCGTGCTGTTCGTGCGCCTTCGCGATGGAATCGTGCTGGACGAGGCACTGCGAGCCCGCATCCGCGAAGTGATTCGCGCCAATGCAACGCCCCGGCACGTTCCCGCACGCATCGAACAGGTGACCGACATACCACGCACCCGCTCCGGCAAGGTCACCGAAGTTGCGGTCAGGGATACGATCCATGGCCGAGCCGCGAAGAATACGGAAGCACTGGCCAATCCACAGTCGCTTGCCGAGTTCGCGGCGCTGCGGCCAAGCCTCGAGACCCACTGATGCAGCCTCTGGACAAGGTCTTGCGGAAGCCTTCCCGATGAGCGCAGCTGCCAAGGCGCGAGCACAGGTCCACTTCTGCGTCTTCCTGTGGGGCTTCACTGCAATTCTCGGCAAGCTCATTACCCTTGCCGCGCTTCCGCTTGTATGGTGGCGGATGCTGCTGGTCAGCGGAACGCTCCTGCTGCTGCCACGCGTCTGGCGGGCGCTGCACGCACTGACGCCGCGCCTTCGCGCCGCATACGCGGGCATTGGCGTCCTGGTCTCGCTGCACTGGCTGACCTTCTATGGAGCCATCAAGTTGGCCGATGCGTCGGTGGCCGCCACCTGCATCGCCATCGCGCCACTCTTCCTCTCGATTCTCGAGCCCCTGCTTGCACGACGCCGCTTCGATGCCCGCGAACTCCTCCTGGCACTGGCCGTCGTCCCGGGCGTCGCGCTGGTCGTTGATGGCGTGCCGGCCGGCATGCGCCTTGGCGTCGCCGTAGGGATATTGTCGGCGTTCCTCGTGGCGGCGTTCAGCGCGCTCAACAAACGGCTGGTGGAACACGCCGATCCCTTGGGCGTGACGGCTCTTGAACTGGGCGCTGGCGCGGCATTCCTGACGCTGCTTGCGCCGCTGCTGCCTCACGCGGGGCCGGCCTATCCACTGCCCGATGCCCATGACACCATCCTGCTGATGGTCCTGGCCTATGCCTGTACTCTCCTGCCCTTCGCGCTGTCGCTCCACGCGCTGAGGAACATCAGCGCCTTCGGAATGCAATTGATCACGAATCTCGAACCCGTCTATGCCGTGGTGCTTGCCATCGTCCTGCTGCACGAACAGCGCGTGCTTGCCTGGCGTTTCTACATGGGCGTAGCCATCATCCTGGTAGCCGTGTTCGCGCACCCTCTGCTCACGCGACGCCATCCCGCGGAAGCACAACCCGAACTGCTTGCCACGGCCGAGGCCAAAGGCCTCGCCGACTGATGGACTAGGCTCGTTCGGGCTGCAACCGGGAAAGCCCCCGGTCGACGACGACCAGCGTGGCGCCCATGACGACGAACACGCCGAGAAGAAGGAGCGCATTGCGTAACAGGGGTTCCGGACCCAGTCTTGCCAGATTGAGGAACGGGTAGGGGTACGCGTGCAGGACGCGCCCAAGCATCATGGCCCAGAGGAAGTAGAGAGCGGGCACCAGTTGCCAGACGGGGAGATGATGCCATCGCAAGCCGCGGCAGGGTGCAATCCACAGCCAGCCCAGCGCGTACATCGTCGGCACCACGGTATGCAGCAATGTATCAGCCAGGAGCGCCAGCCCGTGCGGATGCCAGCGTCCTGCGAGCACGAGGTGATAAACCAGCGCGGTGATCAGGATATACAGGAGGACCGCACCCCGGACACCAGGCCTCATGGCCCAGCGGCCGAAAGGCCGAAACGCCGACGCGGCGCTGACCAAGAGCACCAGGGCGTTGCTGAGGATGGTGAAGTAGCTGAAGAAGCGCAGCGTCATCCATACGGCACCGACGTGCTGCGCCTGCCCCTGCATCCACACAAACTGAAGCAGCAGGCCGGCGGCTGCTGCCACGGCAGTCGAGAGCTGCCAGACGCGGACGCGGGAAGGATCGGCTTGGATCGTGGGCACGATTGCTACATGGTTGGATGACGGCACGTACCGGCAGAATAGGCCACCATTGGCGGAAGGACGTGAACCATGTGCGAACGACGCGCGGTTGTGCTGGTT
>JAJYPJ010000085.1 GCA_021795435.1 Pseudomonadota bacterium | reverse complement strand
TTCACGTGCGGCTTCTTACGCTCGAATTTTTCCTTGGACATGGCGGCAACCTGATGGAAGAGGAGTGGCTCCGGACGCTGGCGCGATAGGGCGCGCGCCACCGTCGGCAGTAGCCCGATGCCGTCGCGACGGGCCGCGGCAGGACCGGAGCGGACACTGCCGGAACGGCCGACCCGGCATCGGGTGAGCCCTTCATTGTGATGCTTCGGCCGGCCGCCGGCAAGCCACCCGCCCGGCGCGCGGCGCCCGGCCGCCATCCATCCGCCTTCGCGGGCTCGCCCCGCGTGTCCGCGTGTGAAAGTGTGACGGCCTATGCTACGTTCGCGTCCGTTTGTGACGCAGTCGGCGGTCTGCGGGTCGCCGGCGTCGCTTCGGAGACGTGCCCGACACCCAGGCATCCCGAAGCCGTCGTGCTCTTTATATGGTGTCCAATCAATATCTTGGGCGAAGCCAAGCTCTTTGGCATAGCCGTTGCTACGTCCTTGGTCGCAGATCCCAACCTCATTCGTTCATCTGGAGACACCGCGATGTTCAAGAAGAGCCTCCTCGCCGCCGCACTGACTTTGGCTGCGACCTTCGGCGCCAACGCCACGACCACTTCCAGCACGTTCACCGTCAACCTGACCATTAACCCCACGTGCTCGGTCAGCAGTCCGAACAACGTGAATTTCGGTTCCACCAACGCCGCCACGACGACCCCTACCCTGCAGGCAACAGCCAGCTTCACGGTCGCTTGCTCGAACACGACCCCGTTCACCGTCGGCCTGCAGCCCAATTCGACGTCCACAACTGCCAACGCGGGCACCGGTGTCGGCAACATGACGGGACCGGGGGCCGGTGGCACGACGGCGATCGCTTATCAGCTCTTCTCCAATAGCGCCTACAGCACTGTCTGGGGCAATAAACCGGGCACCAACACCCTCGGCGGTACCGGTTCAGGGATGGCCAACGCACTCACTGAGACCGTGTACGCCCAGGTGACGGGCAGCATCGACGTCGCGCCCGGCACATATGGCGATACCGTCACGATCAACGTCAACTACTGATCCAGGCCATGCGCGCCGCTCGATCCCGGATCTTGCATGCGGCGCTGCTGCTCAGCCTTGCGCTGGGCAGTGGGGCGGCCAGTGCCACCGGCCTGCAGGTCACGCCCACCGGGCTGACCCTGCAGGCCCGGCAGGTCGCGGCGGCCTTGTGGCTGAGCAATAGCAGTGATGCCCTCGTCCGCGCGCAAGTGCGCGTCTACCAATGGACGGAGGTGGCCGGTCAGGACCATCTGGAGCCGTCCCGGGGATTGGTCATCAGTCCGCCCATGTTGCAGATCGAACCCGGCAGCCAGCAGATGATTCGCGTCATCCGCGTGGGGGCGCCGCCCAGCGGCGCCGGGGCGGTGGAGGCAGCCTACCGGCTCAGCGTCGATGAGTTGCCGATCGCGGAGCCCGGCCAGGCCGGTCTGCGATTCGTCGTGCACTATTCGCTCCCCGTGTTCATCGAGCCCGTCGGTGCAATCGCGACCAAGCCGGATCTGCATTGGCAGTTGCTCGATTCCGGCGGCAAGGTCGCGCTCGCCGCAAGCAATTCGGGCAACGGCCATGCACAACTGTCCGGCCTGACGTTCATCGCATCGAATGGCCGGAAGACCACGCTGGTCCCTGGACTCCTTGGTTACGTACTCCCCGGCGCCCGAATGGAGTGGACATTGGCCCCCCCTGCCGCGCTGTTCGCCCGTGGCGGCACTCTGGAGGCCATGGTCAATGGCCACAAGACGAGCGTGGCGCTGGCCAGCCCCACTCGCTAGCGCGCTGCTGCTGGGCGGTGCCCTGCCCTGTGCAGCGCACGCCGCCGCCAGCGCCGCAACGCTTGCGAACGTGGCCAGCCCCGACAACGCCGCCCCCATCGTGGACGCATCGGGCGATCTGGTGCGCCTGGGCGGCTACGACCTCTACCTCGAGGTCACGCTGAACGGCACCGCCCGGGGGCTGATGCAGTTCGTCTACCGCGACGACCACCTCTGGGCCAGCGCCGCCAACTTGCGCACGCTGGGGTTCGTGCTCCCCGCGGGCGCGCCCGATCCCGTCCGGCTGGACCGGCTCTCGGGACTGAAAGTGGATTACAACGCCAGCCGTCAGACGTTGACGCTGACGGCGCCACTTGCCCTGTTGCGGCTGCACACGACGATCCTCGATACCGCAAGGCAATCCAGCCCGCCGGCCACCACCTCACCAGGCGCGCTGGTGAACTACAGCCTGTACGGCATCTACGGCACGCGAGGGAACCGCGCGCTCAACGCCTTCACCGAGCTTCGCGCATTCAATCGCTGGGGGGTCTTCAGTTCGACGCAACTGGCGCAGATGTCCCAGAACACGAATGGTGGCTGGCAAGACCACATGGTTCGACTCGACACCAGCTGGACCACTTCGCTGCCGGACCGGCTGCTTTCGATCCGCGTGGGCGATACGCTGACGGATGCCCTGTCGTGGTCGCGCTCGAGCCGCATCGCCGGCGTCCAGATCGGCACGGATTTCGCGTTGCAGCCGTACTTCGTGACCACGCCCATCCCGGCCTTCTTCGGCTCGACCACCCTGCCGTCGCAAATCCAGCTGTACGTCAACGGCATGCGACGCTACAGCGGGGAGATTCCCGCGGGCCCGTTCCAGTTGAATACGCTGCCCGGCATCAGCGGCGCCGGCAACGCCCAGATCGTGCTGACGGACGCGCTGGGCCAGACCACCACGATGAATTTTCCCCTCTACGGCGAGAACCAGCTGCTGCGGCACGGGCTCACGCAATGGTCGGCGGAACTGGGCGCGGTCCGACTGAATTACGGACTGAGTTCGTTTGACTACGGCGATCGACCCGTCGCAAGCGCCACCTGGCGCTACGGACTGAGCGACCATTTGACGGTGGAATCGCACGCGGAAGGCACCAACGGGTTGGCCGACGGCGGCATCGGCGGCGTCTGGCTGCTCGGCAAGGACGGGGGCGTGTTGTCCGCGGCCATTGCCGGGAGCACCTACGACGGCGCGCAGGGCAGCCAGTACAGCCTGGGCTACAGCTGGAGCAGCGAGCGCCTTGCGCTGTCGATGAACGCCCTGGGCACGCAGGGCCAGTACCACGATGTGCCCTCGCTTTACGGCGCGCCGGTGCCGCGCCTGAGCGACCAGGCTTCCGCCAGCTACAACTTCAAGGGGATCGGCAGCCTGGGCTTGAGCTACGTGCAGCTCGCCTACAGCGGGCAGCCGGCATCGCGCTACGCGAGCGCCTACTGGTACCGGAACGTCGGCCGCTCGCTGTCATTGAACCTGAGCGTCAGCCAGGATCTCCAGAACAGCGCCAATCGCAGCGTGTTCCTGCTGGCGACGCTCGCCCTGGGGCACCAGGTCACCGCATCGGCCAACCTGTTCCGCAACGGCAGCCAGACGGGCTTGCAGCTATCGGCCACCCAGGCTGTGCCCAGCGAGGGCGGGCTCGGATGGCGCGCGGCCCTCAGCCAGGGTGGGGGCCAGAACGGCGGCCAGGGCGAGCTCGACTACCTGGGGACCTACGGCCAGGCCAGTGCCGGCGTCTACGATCTGGCCGGCGCGCGTTACGGCTACGGCAGCGCGATCGGCTCGCTGGTGCTCATGGACGGGCATGTCTTCGCGGCCCGCCAGATCAACAACGGCTTCGCCGTCGTTTCAACCGACGGCATCCCGGACGTCCCGGTCAGCCTGGAAAACAATCCCATCGGCCACACCGGCAACGACGGCCTGCTGCTCGTGACGCCCGTGAACGCCTACCAGCGAAACAGCATCAGCATCAACACGCTCGACCTGCCCGCCGATCTCCAGATCGCGCGCGTCCGGGCAAACGCGACGCCGGCGGACCGTTCCGGGACCCTGGTCACGTTCCCGATCACGCGGATCCGCGCGGCTACCATCCTTCTGGTGGATGGACAGGGCAAACCCCTCCCCCTTGGCAGTACCGTGCACATCCGCGGCGCCAAGGGACCGCCGGCCTACGTCGGCTACGGCGGCGAAACCTACCTGGACAGCCTGCAGGCGCACAATGTCCTGGAGGTCCGCACGCCCGAAGGCACCTGCCGCGTCCAGTTCGATTTCCCCCACGCCGGCAACAGCATCCCGCAAATCGGGCCGCTCACCTGCAAAAAGGCATCGCCATGACGAGACCATCGAGTCGCATCACCCTCCTCGTGCTGCTGGCCGCCCTGTTGCCTCTCGCACCGGCTGTCCACGCCAAGCCCGGGGGAGGCGGGGGGGTTGCTTGCACGTCCGCATCGATGACGCCGGTGAGCTTTGGCAGTGTCAATCCGCTGTCCACGCAGACCACGACGACGGCGACCCTGACGTACTCGTGCACCAACACGGATCGCCACCAGGACTATGCCGCGACCGTCTGTTTCAGCATTGGCGAGCCCGCGGGCGGCCCGACCAATCCCCGATTGATGGCCAGTGGCACCAATACGCTGCAATTCCAGCTGTATCAGGATCCGACGTACAGCACCGTCTGGGGCAGCCAGTTTTTCGGCACCTTCCTGACCCCGCTGGTCGTCAATTTGACGCTCGGCAAGGGCGCGACCGTGACCTCCACCGCAACGCTCTACGCGATGGTCCTCCCGGGGCAGAACCCGGTCCCTGGGTCGTACTCCGAGAACTTCCAGAATGGCGATACGGCCATCACCGTCAACAGCGCCAGGGGCGGGGTTCCTCCCGGAAGCTGCAGCGGCAATGCGGAAGGCGTGTATTTTCCGTTTCCGACCACCGCCTTCGTGGGCAGCAATTGCACGGTCAGCGCGAACAATCTCAATTTCGGCTCCGTCGCCGCGGGCACCACCGGCGTCTCCGGCAGCAGCACGATCAGTGTCAATTGCTCCCGCAACACGCCCTACTACGTGGGCCTGCGTCCGTCCAATGGCAACAGTACCGGGGCTGGGACAATGACCGCCGCGACGCCGGGCAATACCGGGGTCGTGCCGTATCAGCTCTATTCCGATCCGGCGATGAGCACGCCCTGGGGCAATACCGCGACCTCCACGTCGGTGGGCAACGGTCTCGCAGGCACGGGGACCGGGCTACCGCAATCATTGACCGTCTACGCCAAGACGGGAAGCACGGTTGTGCGTCCCGACAGC
>JAJYPJ010000026.1 GCA_021795435.1 Pseudomonadota bacterium | reverse complement strand
GCAGCTCCTCGCCAACCCACTCGCGCAACCGCGCACCGTGCGCCTTGCCCACCGATTTGACCTGCGCCGCCAACTCTGCAGGCCCAAGGTCTTCGCTCGGCCTGTTCACCAAATCCCGCACGTGCGTCGTCGCCTGCACAATCGGATCCAGCTCATCCAGCAGCGCGCGGTTTAGCACGAGGCGCGCTGTAGCCTCTCGTCCCTTGCGGTAGTGCGTGCAGCGGTAGGCGCCGAGCGCAAAGCCGAGCACAGCCAGGCGCTTGTCGGCAAGGACGCCCTCGGGCGCAAGCGCGTAGTCGCCCTCGGGCAAGCCGTGCGCGAGCCCACCCAGTGCCCACAATGGATCCTCGCGATCCACACCGACCAGCACCCGAGCCAGCGCGCCCCGTTCATCGGGCACCATCGCAATCTGACCCGCCTGACCCGAGAAACCGCAGGTGGCAAGCCAGCGCTTCTGAACCGCAGTCAGGCGTCTTCGGCAACCCGGCATGGCCACTGCATCGACGGTCTCCAGGGGCACCGCGCGTGTCCCGCGGCGGGCGACGGTGAGGACTGACATGCTCTTGCTCCGGATCCTGCCCGGCGCCGAAGTGGCATCAGGCGACGCGCCATTTTAGCCCTTGCGACGCCAACGCAATCGCTCCGCGCCGCGACCGTGGCACGACCGTCATTCCCATTGCTTGCTGGAGCGCACCCGTACCTGCTCGCACCAATCGGCAAGCGCGGCAAGGTCCTCGAAGACCAGATCAGGCTCCGGCCCCGGACCGGGCCAAGGGCGGCGCTCGCGATTGATCCACGCGGCGCGCAGCCCGGCATCCCGGGCCCCACCGACGTCCAGCAGGGGGTCATCGCCCGCGTGCAGGATCCGCTCGGGCGGGCAGCCGGCGCGCTCGCAAAGGAGCGCGAAGATGCGTGGATCGGGCTTCAACGCGCCGGCCTCGCGTGCCGCGACCCGGATGCTGAAGTGCGGACCAAGTCCGGTCCGCTCCAGATCGGCGTTGCCATTGCTGAGACTCGCCAGCGGAAACATCGCCGACAGTCGAACCAGTGCCTCAGGCACGTCCTCATAGCAGCGGACGCGGTTGCGAGCCCTGAAAAAAACGTCAAATGCCTCGTCGACATGCCCCTCGTCCTCTTCGCACGACCGCAAGGCATGCGACAGGGACAACCGCCGCTGGGCACTGAAGTCGTGGGCAATCTCGGGACAATGTTGCGCGATCCTTGCACGCAGTTCACGCATCGCCAGAGGTGGCCAGGTTGCTGCAACGACCGGCAGCCGGGCCTCGAACCAGGCGTGCAGTTCTGCTTCCGCAGCCTCGATCACGGGCGCGATTGGCCAAAGCGTGTCGTCAAGGTCGAGGCTCAGCACGCGCGGCATGTTCACAAACCGCCACCAACCTGTTCACCGCGATGTCCCGAAGCGCGGCGATCGCCGCGCACGGGATGGCGCCCCTGATATCCCTTGCCGGCCGCGCCGACGAGCGGTCCCTTCATCGCGATGGGGTCGCCCTTTGCTCGGACGTCAGCCGGGCTTCGATCCACTGCGCGCGTGATCTGGCGCCTGCAGCCAGGGCGCCACCCTCTCCATACGGAACCATGCCACGTGCGCGGATGACCGCCTGGCCCGCCGGGCCTTCGGCGAAGCGCATGAACTTCCTGACCTCCACGCCATCCGGATCGCTCGGGTTGGTCGCGAAGTACAGTGGAACGATGAACGGGTAGGAACCATCGGCCAGTGTGGCGCGGTCGGGACGCACGCCTTCGACGGACAGCATCTGGAGTCCGCGGATCTGGTCGACATCCGAATACGCACTAAGGCCCAGCGCATCGGGATCGAGCCTGACCGCCGCCTGCAATTGCTGCGTGTTCAGGTACAGACGTGGCGCCGCGATCTCCTGGTCGCCACGACCGTAGAGGAATTTGCGCAGGTCGAATTCCAGTCCGTCCAGCGGACTGGCGATCGAATAGAGGTTGATCGGCCGATCCGGTCCTCCCAGCTGGCTCCAGTTGGTGATGTAACCCATGTAGACCTGATAGAGCTGTTCGAGCGAGATGTTGTGAACCGGATTCCCCCGGCGCGTGATCAGCACAAGGCTGTCCCAGGCCAATGGCGTGAACACGAGTCCCGACTCACCCGGTTCGCTGGGGGCCGGCGGCCTCGCGCTACCCGCAATATTGACCTTGCCCGAAAGGGTTTCGTCGATGCCGGAAATCGTGTTGAATGAATCGACATCGAGCCGCCCACCACCATGGCGCGCCCAGGCGACGGCGAGCGCATCGGCGAGGCTATGCGCCGTCGTGTAATCGCCGCGCCAGCGCAGCATCGCCGCGCGCGCATCTGCCGCACGGAAGACCAGGGCACTACAGAGCGTGGCCAGCCCAATGACGATCAGTCGATGACGAAGCAACATAGGTGTAGGTTCTCAGGGGGAGGAACGCGCTGATTATCAGCGCGCGGGATAGGCCATGCACGCGCTGCGTCACGCTTTGCGCGTTCAGTTTCGGGGCTTCGGCGGCAACCGCGCGTTCAGGGCAGCCGGAGGTAATAGCCTCGTCCGTTACGCAACAAGGTGAGTAGGCGCGGTCGCGGCTGGCGGGCCAGTAGTTGGTCCAGCCCATGCAAGCCCTCGACCCCCGTTCGGTCGACGCCAACCACCACGTCACCGACGCGCAGTCCCGCGCGCGCTGCCGGACTGCCGGACAGGACCCGCGTCACCGCCACGCCGTAACGTCCCTGGTCCCGCTGGCTGGGCGGGATGTCACTGAAACTTGCACCCGCAAGCCGCGGATCGAACCGACCGCCTTCGGTATCCGCCACACTGGGGCCCTGAAGCGGTGCCACCAATTGCAACACGCTCGCTGCGCGAAGCACGGCCAGCCGAACGGGTCGGCCCACAGGCAGCAGCCCCTCCAGGTTCCCGAGTTCGAGACCTGACTCCACCATGTGACCATTGACCGCCTTCAGTACGTCGCCCACGCGCACGCCGGCGCGCGCGGCGGTCGAACCCGCCGCCACGCGCACAACCACCACGCCTCGCGCATCCGCCGGGAGATGCAACGCTTGCCGCAGCGGCGCATCAAGCGACTGCACCTGGATGCCCAGCGATCCGCGGCGGACACTGCCGAAGGTCAGGAGCTGATGCATGACGTCCAGCGCAAGATCCGAGGGAATCGCGAAACCGATGCCCACATTGCCCCCGCTGGGGCTGAGAATCATGGTGTTGATGCCGACCAATTGGCCTGCCAGGTTGACCAGTGCGCCACCGGAATTACCCGGATTGATCGAAGCGTCGGTCTGGATGAATTCCTGATAGCCATCACCCACCCCGTTGCGACCCAGCGCCGAGACGATGCCCGACGTGACGGTTTGCCCCAATCCGAACGGGTCGCCGACCGCCACGACGAAATCGCCCACTTGCAGCGCCGAAGAGTTCGCGACCGGCAGCGCGCGCAGTGATTGCGCGGGGATCTGCAAGACGGCGAGGTCGCTGCCCGGGTCGGCGCCCAGCACCCGCGCATCGAAGCTGCGTCCGTCCTGTAGCGTCACACGGATCTGGTCAGCCCCGGCGATGACGTGGTTGTTCGTCAGCACGTACCCTTTCCGCGCATCGATGACGACCCCTGAACCGAGTGACTGCTCGGTGCGCTCCTGCTCGGGCGGCAGCCCGAAGAACTGCTGGAATACCGGATCGTCGAAGAACGGGTTGCGCTCGCGCACGCGCGTCTTCGAGGCAATGTTGACCACCGCGGGAGTCACGTTCCGCAGCATCGGCGCCAGTGATGGCAGCGCCTTGCCACCCACGGCCTCCGGCAATGTTCCGGCCCTGGTCGCGGACATGGACATCAGGGTCAGCCAGGCCAGAAACAGCGCGAAGGCGGCAGTGCGCATGTGGAAGATCCGGGGGGACAGGAACCACCTACGGTGCCGCGCCTGCCCTGCGGACGCAAGCAGGGGCGGTGCCCGCAAGATTTCGCATTGACACCTCGAACCGGCGGCGTTAGCGTTGCCGACACTCCGCCACAAGATGTTGTGGCTGTACAGGCGGGAAAGCACAACCGATGGGGCCTGCAGGAACCGACGGGAGGGGACGCGGAAGATGCACAGCGACAGCGCGAGCAGGCTTTCAGCGCCTGGCACCCGGGCACTGCCCCCTCCCGTACAGCGCGGATGATCGCAGGCGGGCGGTGCGTGCCGGTTGATCAGCACGCCCCCAACCCAACATAGAGCCAAGGAGTCCGACCCCCGATGAGCACGGCACGCGCCAATACCCCACTTCCCGGAATCGCGGCGATTCCGCTGCAACCGGCGTCCTACGACATATGGGACAAGAAGTACCGACTGAAGACGAAGCAGGGGGCACCGGTAGATGCCGACATCGACGACAGCTACCAGCGCATCGCGCGGGCGCTGAGCGAAGTGGAGGCAACGCCCGAGAAGCGTGACCACTGGCAATCCCGTTTCCTGTGGGCCTTGCGGCATGGCGCCATTCCGGCGGGCCGGATCACGTCCAATGCCGGTGCGCTGGCGCACAAGCCCGCCACGAGCACGATCAACTGCACGGTCTCCGGAACCATCCATGATTCCATGGATGACATCCTCCAGAAGGTGCACGAGGCGGGACTGACGCTCAAGGCGGGATGCGGCATCGGCTACGAGTTCAGCACGCTGCGTCCGCGTGGCGCTTACGTATCCGGCGCCGGCGCCCACACGTCCGGACCCCTGTCGTTCATGGACATCTACGACAGGATGTGCTTCACCGTATCCAGTGCAGGTGGCCGTCGCGGCGCGCAGATGGGCACATTCGACGTCGAGCACCCGGACGTACGCGAATTCATCCGCGCCAAGCGGGAAAATGGCCGCCTGCGGCAGTTCAACCTTTCGCTACTGGTCACCGACGATTTCATGAATGCCGTCGACCAGGACGCGGACTGGCCCTTGGTCTTCCCCGTCCACGTCAAGGAGCGCGACGAGGTCGATCTGGGCGATGCGACCCAGGTCCTCTGGCGGGAATGGCCGACCCACGAGAACTACATCGTCCGCGAAGATGGCTTGGTGGCCTGCCAGATCTACGGGCACGTCAAGGCCAGGCACCTGTGGGACATGATCATGGTCTCGACGTACGACTACGCCGAGCCCGGTTTCATCCTGATCGACCGCGTCAACGAAATGAACAACAACTGGTGGTGCGAGAATATCCGCGCGACCAATCCCTGCGGCGAACAGCCGCTACCGCCCTACGGCTCGTGTCTCCTGGGCTCCGTCAATCTGACCCTGTTCGTGCGGGATGCCTTTGGACCCAAGGCACGCTTTGACTGGGACGAATACCGTGAAGTCGTGCGTATCTTCACGCGGATGCTGGACAACGTCGTCGAAATCAACGGCCTGCCGCTGCCGCAGCAGCGGGATGAAATCCTGCGCAAGCGCCGCCATGGCATGGGCTTCCTCGGCCTCGGCAGCACGTTGACGATGCTGAAGATGCGCTATGGCAGCAGCGAAGCCTGCAGGTTCACCGAGGATGTGGCTCGTGAGATGGCCATCGCCGGTTGGGAGGTTGCACTGGAATTGGCTTCCGAGAAGGGGCCTGCGCCGATCCTTGCCGAGGACTTCGCGGTGACCGGCGACATGTTGCGCAAGCGGCCTGAAATGGTGCGCGATGGTTACAAGGTCGGCGACACCGTGCCCGGCCGCGTCCTGCATGCGAAATACAGCCGCTACATGCAGCGACTGGCCGAGGTTCGCCCGGATCTGACCGAGGCGATAGCAAGGGCGGGCGCTCGCTTCACCCACCACACGTCGATCGCGCCAACGGGCACCATCTCGCTCAGCCTGGCCAATAACGCAAGCAACGGAATCGAACCCAGTTTCGCGCACCACTACTCGCGCAACGTCATCCGCGAGGGCCGCAAGACCAAGGAAAAGATCGAGGTCTACAGCTTCGAATTACTGGCGTACCGCGCTTTGATCAACGCCGATGCCACGCCATCGGGCGACGATCCGCGCGCCAGGCTCCCGGATTATTTCGTCACCGCGGACGACATCTCGCCCAAGGAACACGTCGATGTCCAAGCCGCTGCGCAGAAATGGGTGGATTCGTCGATCTCCAAGACCGCGAACGTCCCCACCGACTATCGCTACGAAGACTTCAAGGACATCTACCGATACGCCCACCAGCAGGGCCTAAAGGGCTGCACCACGTTCCGCTTCAATCCGGCCGCATTCCAGGGCGTGCTCGTCAAGGATGCCGACCTGGAGAGCACCCTCTACCGCTTTGAGCTTGAAGACGGTAGCGTTATCGAGGCCAAGGGCAACGAGGAAATCGAGTACGACGGCGAAGTGCACACAGCCGCCAATCTGTTCGATGCGCTGAAGGAAGGGTATTACGGCAAGTTTTGAGCACCGAGGGAATGCATCTGCGTCCCGCAGGGCTCTTTTCCACCACTGTCGGAGCTGAAGTCATGCAAAGCGAACACATGAATCCCGAAGAGACCATGAGTGGCGGCCTGGCCGCACCCGCACCGGCTGCGCCCGCTGCGATGCCGGCACCTGCCGCCAAGCCACCGGTAACCAAGGCGGCCCCGAAAAAGCCAGCCGCCAAGAAGGCAGCACCCAAGAAGGCGGCCAAAAAGAAGGCTGCAAAGAAAGCCGCTCCCAAGAAGGCTGCAAAGAAGGCGGTGAAGAAGGCCGCTCCCAAGAAGGCCGTCAAGAAAGCCGCATCGAAGAAGGTTGCGAAGAAAGCCGCTCCCAAGAAGACCGCCAAGAAGGCGGTGAAGAAAGCTGCTCCGAAGAAAGCAGCTGCCAAGAAGTCGGTCAAAAAGGCCGCCAAGCCCGCCGCGAAGAAAGCGGCCGGCAAGAAGTCCACTGCCAAGAAGAAGTAATAGCGCCTGCAACGTCCCGCGGGCGCCACTGCGCGCCCGCGGCTTTCCGGGCGGCGCCACCTGCGCCATCCCGCCGACATTTTCGCCGGCCCACCGAGCCACTCAGCACACCATGACCATCAAGATCACCCGCAAAATCAAGGGTTACAGCGTCAAGCAGCCGGGACAGGATAAGGCCGCCCCTGCGCCTTCGACCCCTGCCGACACCCAAGCCGAAGTGATCCAGATGCATGAGAAGCTGGAACGGCCCGGCGCGCTCGTGGGCGTTACGTACAAGATCAAGTCGCCGCTGTTCGAACACGCGCTCTACGTCACCATCAACGACATCGTGCTCAATGCGGGTACCGCACATGAATCGCGGCGGCCCTTCGAGATCTTCATCAACTCGAAAAATATGGACCACTTCCAGTGGATCGTGGCCCTCACGCGAATCATGTCCGCGGTGTTTCGCAAGGGCGGCGATGTCACATTCCTCGTCGAGGAGTTGAAGGCTGTATTCGATCCCCGTGGGGGCTATTTCAAGCCTGGTGGCATTTACATGCCCTCGATCGTGGCCGAACTCGGACTGGTCATCGAGCAGCATCTCAAAAGCATCGGGCTAATCAAGGACACAGAACTCTCTCCCGAGCAACAAGCACTGATCGCCGAGAAGCGCAGTGCTTACGCTGCGGCGCAGCCAGCGCCTGCCACGTCAGACAGCGAGGCGAGCAACTATCCGCCTGGAGCGACGATGTGCCACAAGTGCAACACGAACGCAGTGGTCCTGATGGATGGCTGCGCGACATGCTTGGCCTGCGGCTATAGCAAGTGCGGCTGAGTTCGTGATGCCCGCCGATTTCAGTTGGGCTTTGTGAATGTGTGGCGCAAGCGCTACGGCAAGCTGGAGACGGCTGACGCGCGGGAATTGCGGGTGTTACCACCATGAAACAACACGGCCCGAATGCGCTCGCGCTGATAGGGCTTCTGAATGCCGTAGACCCCCATGGCGACGATGAGCGCCGCAGCAACCAATCCAAGCAGTGTTCGCGTACCTCGGGATCCCACCGCCCGCCCGAATTCATGCGCCGCCCTGAGTCTGATTGCGCACCAAGTGCTGCCGAGCGCCCATCGGAGCGCGGCGCGACGTGACGGGATGTAGGCCATCTCGTTGAACATGGCCTTGGCCCAGTCCCTGCGATTCGGCGGCAAGATCGCTCCAGCCAGTCGGATGACGGCACGTCGGACCGTGACGCTGAATTCCGTTTCGCTCATCAGCTTCGCACCGGCTGCGCCCGCAACGTCGCGGTTCGGGGTTTCGCATGCGCGCGCGCGAAAGTTGCCCCCGCGGCATTGAGGCGATACAGCTTGCGTGGGGGTCGCCCCTGATGCGGCGACGGCTCCCACTTGGACTCGAGCATGCCCCGATCGCTGAGGCGCATGAGCATCGGATACAGCGTCCCCGAGGCAAGGCCCGTCTGCTCGGACAGGTCATAACCGTGCCGCCACTCCGGGCGTTGTGAAAGCAGCGCTGCCAGCAGTTCGATGGTCTGCGCGGAAGGTGTTCTGTCTCTCGTCATGCATTAAATCTACATATATCGCTCTACGGACGCAACCCTTCCCGACGAAGCCCGGAGGCACCGTCGCATTCAGGCCAGAACTGCCGCAAGCGACGGGCGTGACCGGCGCGACGCAACGCCATGCCGACGGGTCGATGTGCCGACGACACGATTCTTGATGGCGCAGGTGCTTCGCACCGCATGAGGGCAAGAAATCGCCACCAACCTACCGTAATGTACGTTTCGCGCCGGTTTGCGCCGTCCCGGGCCGTGTCCGTGGATGACGGCAGGGCTCTTCAGAGCGGCCATTGCCGCCAGCCCCAGTGCCTTGGCCGTCCAATGCCAGAATCCTTGGACCGTTTATCGGATTCCGCATCTTGCCTGACCATTGTCGGGACGAAGCGTTCGGAGCTTCCTTGGCGTTCGTGATCAGCTTTGGCCGCGCTCGACCCTGGTCAGCGCCACCTTGTCTCGCAGATACACAGGCAATAGTTCAGCGGCTGGCTGGCCCCCGAATCGAGCGAAGGATGCCGCACCGATCGTCGCGACCGCCGCAGCTTCGGGCTGCGCATGCGCGTCCACCCCCGCCAGTACGATGCCAGCGCATCGCTGACGCAACGCCTCGGCATAGGCGCTCCATCCGCTGCCGACACCAAACCAAGGCCCAGGCCCATCGACTGAAACGTTCGCTGCCGCGCCGACGGTTTCTGTGCCGAGCGGTTCCACCGCCATGGCTGGTGTGCGACGGAACATGCCGGCATAGACCTCTCCCATGCGTGCATCCATGATCGCCAGGACATTCGTTGCCTCGGGAGGTGCTGCCAACGCCAGCGCGGCCAGCGATGAAACGGGAACGACGGGACGATCCAGGGCCAGCGCAACGCCCTGCGCCACCGAGACCGCCAGCCTTACGCCCGTGAAAGCGCCCGGGCCACGTCCACATGCAATGGCATCCAGTTGTTCCCCGACAATGCCGGCCTCAGCCAGCAATTCGTCGAACAAGGGAAGCAGAATCTCGGCTTGTCGCCTTGGCGCATGCACGCTCCGTGCGAGAACACGGCCGTCGCACCACAACGCTGCGGAGCAGCGATCGGTTGCGGTGTCGAGGGCGAGAAGTCGCGTCATGGCAGTCCCGGGCGTCAGGCGCCGGCGGCAAGCAGCGCGGGCGAAGTGAGGAATGAGGCCACGTCGCCGATGCGCCGCGTCTGCGGCAGGTCTCTTGGCAGGCTCGCGAGGAACAATCGTCCGTAGCCGCGCGTCGAGAGCCGCGGGTCGCACAGCACGAGCACGCCACGATCCTGCACGCTGCGTATCAGGCGGCCTGCGCCTTGCTTCAAGGCAATGACCGCATTGGGGACCTGCCAGTCGGTGAATGGCTGGCCGCCCCGGGCGCGGACTGCCGCCAGCCGCGCATCGAGCACCGGATCACCCGGGGCCTCGAAAGGAAGCTTGTCGATCACGACCACGCTGAGTGCCTCACCGGGCACATCCACGCCTTCCCAGAAGCTCGCGGCACCCAGCAGCACTGCACCTTTGCTCGCGCGGAAATGCTCCAGCAGCTCATGCCGCGGGGCCGTGCCCTGCACCAGCAGCGGCCAAGGCGCATGGCTGCGCAACCACTCGGCCGCACGATTCAACGCACGGTGCGATGTGAACAGGAGGAATGCTCGTCCTCGTGACGCATCCAATACGGGCAGAACGGCCTCGAGCATTCGCTCGGTGTAATTGGTCGATGCCGGATCCGGTAGCCCGGGTGGCAAGTAGCAAAGCGCCTGCCGCGCAAATTCGAACGGACTTTCCAGAAGCAGCGTGCGCGGTTCCACAAGGCCGAGCCGCCGAACCAGGTGGTCAAATCGACCGGCCACGGTCAGCGTCGCCGAAGTGTAGATCCAGGCCGCCGACGTTCGCGCTCGTTGCGCCGCCAGCGGTTGCGACACGTCCAAAGGGGTCTCGTGCAGGGCGAAGCCACGCATGCTGCGCTCGTACCATGTGACGGACGCCGCTTCGCCTTCTGCCATGCACAAACGCGCCAGCAACGCTTGCGCGCGGCGGCTCCGTTCGAAAACGGCAGCCATGCCTTTGCTCCGAGCAGCCTGGGTCTCCAGCGCCGCGGTGAACTCCCTCAGCGCTGCGGCAAGGCCGTCCAGCGCCACGGACAACGCGGCCTCCTCGGCATGCGCATCCAGTGGACCCCGTTCGGGCATGCGGGAAAAGGTCAGCCTGGCCTCGCGCAAGGCATGGTTCAGCATGTCGACCGCGGGACTCAGCGCAGGCAGCGCACCGCTGACTGCGGCGCTTTCCGCGAAGGCGTCCTCGGCCAAGTCGGAAACCTGCCGATGCCCGAGGGTCGCCGTGAAGAACTGGCCTGCGAGATCGGGCAGCTGATGTGCCTCGTCGATGATGAATGCCGCCGCCCCCGGAAGGATCTCGCCGAACCCCTCCTGCTTGAGAGCCAGGTCAGCCAAGAGCAGGTGATGGTTGACGACCACGATGCGCGCCTCTTGAGCCGCGCGGCGCGCCCGCACCAACCAGCATTCCTCAAAGTGCGGACATTCGCTCCCCAGGCAGTTTTCGGTGGTCGACGTCGCACGCTGCCACACGACGGCATCCTCGGGAACGACGACCAGCTCCGCGCGATCGCCACTGCGCGTCTGGGCGCTCCAGACGTGGATCTGCTCCAGTTGCTTCACTTCCTCGGTCGGAATGCGGCCGTCGCTCCGCGCCAGCTGGAGCCGATGCAGGCATAGGTAGTTTCCCCTGCCCTTCAGCAAGGCCGCGTGCGGTGTCACCCCCAGCGCCTTGGCCACACGCGGCAGATCCCGCTTGAAAAGCTGATCCTGCAGTGCCTTGGTGCCGGTAGAGATGATGACGCGGTCTTCGCCGAGAAGTGCCGGAACCAGGTAGGCGAAGGTCTTCCCGGTACCTGTTCCGGCCTCGACCAGCAGTTGCGTGCGCGAGGCCATGGCGTCTGCGACAGCCTCCGCCATGGCCTGCTGCGCGGCACGAGGCGCAAAGCCATCGATTCCCCGAGCCAGTGGCCCATCGGCGCCCAGCAGGTTGGCAAAGTCGTTCATGAGCGAAGTATGGCCGAGGCTCGCGTCGTGCGGCACCCCGTTGACGCCGACTGCGGCGGCCCTGCTGTGCGAGGATTAGGTGATGGAACTGCATCCATTGCTGCCGCAATTGCGCGCATTGCTGGGCGAGCCCCATGTACTCATCGCGGCCTCGGACGTCGAAGGCTATGCCTTGGACTGGCGGAAGCGATACCAGGGTTTGCCCCTGGCGGTCGTGCTGCCGGCCACGGTGGACGAAGTGGCAGCCGTGGTCCGCGCGTGCCGGGCCGCTGGGGTCGCCATCGTGCCGCAAGGCGGGAATACCGGGCTTGCCGGCGGTGCTACGCCCGATCGAACCGGCACGCAGCTGGTCCTCTCGCTCCGGCGCATGCGCCGGATCCGCCATGTCGGCATCGCCGACCGGGTCCTCGTGGCCGAGGCCGGCGTCGTCCTGGCCGAGGCACAACGGGCGGCCCGCGACGCCGGCCTGCTTTTGCCCTTGAGCCTCGCTGCCGAAGGCAGTGCCACGATCGGCGGCGTGCTGGCCACCAATGCCGGAGGCACGGCCGTGCTCCGGTACGGCAACGCGCGTTCACTTTGCCTCGGCCTCGAGGCCGTCACTGCATCCGGCGATGTCTGGCACGGATTGTCCACGCTGCGCAAGGACAACACCGGCTACGACCTGCGGGATCTCGTCGTCGGAAGCGAGGGAACGCTCGCCATCATCACGGCGGCCAGCCTGGCGCTCTACCCGCAACCGGCGGCAAGACGCACCGCATGGGTCGCGGTCCAGGACATCGCCGCGGCGGTGGCGCTGCTCAACCGTGCCCGCGACGCACTGGATGCCGGCCTCACGGGATTCGAGCTAATGGGACGAGAATGCATTGCGCTAGTGGCGCGGCACTTTTCAGCCCTGAGAGCCCCGCTGCCGGTCGATTCATCGCCCTGGTTCGTCCTGATGGAACTGTCGGACAGCGAGAGCGAGGCCCACGCCCAGGAGCGTCTGGAAGCGGTGCTGGGGCGGCACTCGGCGCAGACGAAGTCATGGACGCGGCCCTTGCGGGGTCGCTGCAGCAAGCCGACGCGATGTGGTCCGTCCGCGAGCACATTCCGCTCGCGCAAGCTGCCGAAGGCCTGAACATCAAACATGATCTATCCGTACCGGTGTCGCGCATGGCTGCTTTCGTCGATGACACCGCGCAGCGCCTTCGGCATCTGCTCCCCGACGCACGATTGATCGTGTTCGGCCACTTGGGCGACGGGAACCTGCACTACAACGTCCAGGCACCCGCCCATGGCGATCCAGAAGCGTTCCGAACTCGCCATGAGAAGGCATGCAACGACCTTTTGCACAGCGCAGCGGCTGCCCATGGGGGCAGCTTCTCCGCCGAACACGGCATTGGCATGCTGAAGACCGCCGAACTGGCCCGCTTCAAGGATCCGGTGGCGCTCGCGCTCATGCGCGCGACCAAACGCGCATTCGATCCCGAAAACATTCTTAATCCGGGCAAAGTGCTGCCCCCTGGCCATCCGGCATGACGCAGGATCGGCCCAATCGCGAGGACCCCGCGCCGGCCCAGCCTTCTGGCCCGATGCGTCGATTCACCCTGGAGCGCTGGAGATGGGCACTCCTGCGCGAAGCCTGGCATGCGCATGGGCCGCAGGCGGTTGCGGCGATCCTCGCCGCGACCATTGGCGCCCTGCAGCTGCGTGAACAGGTCGCTCCGCTCGTAGCGCTGCGCAATGCAATCGGGCAGCCCGGTGTCGACGTTTTGCTGAAAGTCTTCCCCCTGTTGTCGTTGCCGCGCGTGCTGCTTGGCCTCGGACTGGTGCTGATGGCCTTCGCACTGTTGACCCGTGCGCGCGTGGCCTGGCTGATCAGCCTGTTGCTTGCGCTGTTTTCGGCAGGGCTGGCGCTGGCACGCGTGCATGGACCCAGCCCGGTGCTCGTGGGGGGCGCCGCCCTGGTATTCGTGCTGATTTTCTATGCGCGTCACTTCAGTCGAAGCAGCCTCGCTGCCAGTTCGCTGTTTGCCGTGCTGGGTGTCGGCACACTCCTGAGCTACGGCGTGCTGGGCAGCCTTTGGTTTGGCGCGGGCTACGATCCCCCCATCCGCAAGCTGTCCACCGCCTTCTATTACGCCATCGTCACCATGTCCACGGTGGGCTATGGCGACATCGTGCCAAAGAGCACCGAGGCCCGCCTGTTCACGGTCTCGATGATCGTGCTGGGGATCACGGTCTTCGCCACGACGCTCTCCGTGGTCATCGGACCGCTGGTCGGCGGCAGCATCAGGCGCGCGCTGGAGGGTCGCATGCAAAAGAGCCAACGCAAGAACCACTACGTGATCATCGGGGCGTCCAGTCTCGCCCTGATGCTTTGGCGGCAATTGCGGGAGCGCAGCGCACCCGTGACGGTGGTGCTGGCCCCCGGCCGGACAACGCCCTATCCGCCGGAGGCGGATGCCGTCGTCGGCGATGCCACCAGTGACAGCGTGCTCACCGAAGCCGGCGTCCCGGAGGCGAAGGCCGTCTTCATGCTGAGGGAGGATGACGCCGAGAATGCCTTTGTCGTGCTGGCCGTCAAGGAACTCGCGCCAAGTGTACGCACCGTCGCGGCAGTCAACGATGCGCAGCACCTCAACAAGATCCGTCGCGTCCAGCCGGACGTTCTCTTCGCCCCGCAGGTCCTCGGCAGTGACCTCCTCGTCCGTCGATTGTTCGATGAACCGGTGGACAAGGAGACGGTGGACCGGCTGCTTTTCCAGTAACGGCCGCGCGCAGGCACTTTTGACTACGGTCAAGACAGCGGTAATCGCGGCGCGCACAATCGAGCGCCAGCCGCTAGCCGAGACCGCGCGTGCCTGAGCGCCTTGTCCCCCCAGACCCGATTGCCTTGGCGCCTGTCCGTGCGCGCCGGCTGGGCATCGATACCCATCACGAGCCGGTCGTGGTGCTGCGCGCGGACTCGCCGACCTGCCGCGCCGAGGGATTCGAGGCGCATACCAGGGTCGAAGTCCGGGGTGCGCACGGAAGCATCATCGCCACGCTCAACGTGCTGTCGTCGGGAACGTTGCTCGAGGCCGACGAGGCCGGGCTCTCCGAGTCGGCCTGGCACCGGCTGAACGCTGAACCTGGCATGCCGCTGGAGGTTCGCTATGCGCCACCCAGCGAAGGCATGAGTCGGGTCCGCGCCAAGATTTTTGGATCCCGGCTGGGCCAGGACGACTTCGCGGGCATTCTGGGGGAAGCCATCGAAGGCAGGCTCTCCAACGTCGAGATCGCCGCCTTCCTGGTGTCCTGCGCCAATGGCCGCATCGACCGGGATGAAACCGTCCGCCTGACCAAGGCCATGACCGCCGCCGGTACCCGGCTCCAGTGGCCGCAGCCCAAGGTGGTGGACAAACATTGCATCGGTGGCTTGCCGGGCAACCGGACCACGCCCATCGTCGTGGCGATTGCCGCGAGCCTGGGCCTGACCATGCCCAAGACAAGTTCGCGCGCCATCACCTCGCCGGCCGGTACCGCCGATACCGTTGCCACGTTCACCCGCGTCGACCTTGATCTGGATGCCATGCGCCGCGTGGTGGACCGGGAGGGTGGGTGCATGGTCTGGGGCGGCGCGATGAACCTCAGCCCCGCCGATGATGTCCTGATCCGGGTCGAGCGGATGCTCGACATCGACAGCAGCGGTCAGTTGGTGGCCTCAGTCCTGTCCAAAAAGCTCGCCGCGGGCTCCACGCACGTCCTGATCGATATCCCGCTGGGGCATACTGCCAAAGTGCGCAGCCGGGCCGATGCACAGGCACTTCTGGATCTGCTCTCGCACACGGCGCAGGCAACCGGCATCGAATTGAAGGGGATGATCAGCGACGGGAGCCAGCCCGTGGGGCGCGGCGTCGGCCCTGCCCTGGAAGCGCATGACGTCCTTGCGGTTCTCCGCAATGATCCCGCCGCTCCTGCCGATCTCAGGCAGCGCGCGCTCCAGGTGGCCAGTGGCGTGATCGAATTGGGCGGATTGGCCAAGGGCGAGGCGGCCCTGTTGCTGGCCCAGGCGGCACTGGACGACGGTCGCGCCTGGCGCAAGTTCGAAGCCATTTGCCAGGCGCAGGGCGGCCTGCGCGATCCCGGCGTGGCCACCTACCGCCAGCCTGTGCCGGCGGCACGCGAGGGCAGCGTCCACGCGATCGACAACCGCCTGCTGTCCCGCGCCGCACGGTTGGCCGGCGCACCCCAAGCCCCTTCGGCCGGCCTTTATCTGGACGTCCACGTGGGCACGCGAGTTGCGCGCGGCCAGACGCTTTTCGAATTGCACGCGGAGTCGCCAGGCGAGTTGGCTTACGCACTGGACTTCGTTCGGCACCACCCCGGGATCATCACGCTGGAGGACTGATCATGCGTATCGCGCTGCACGCCATGCCCGGCAACGAAGCCACGGCCGACCGATTGGCCCAGGCATTGGCTGCGGCCGGCCACGCAGCGCACAGCTGCACCTGCGGGATCCATCGATTCCCCGACGGCGAGTCGCTCGTGACCGTCGACGCGGGGCAGGCCAATGCCGAAACGGAAGCAGTCGTGGTCTGCACGCTGGACAAGCCGGATGCCAAGACCGTGCCATTGCTGCAGGCGTCCGCGACGCTGCGTGAGCTGGGGGCTCGTCGCGTCGGACTGCTGGCACCCTACCTCCCCTACATGCGCCAGGACGCGCGATTCGCGCCCGGGCAGGCGATTTCCGCGCGTGTCTACGCCCGACTCCTGTCGGATCACTTCGACTGGCTGCTGACCGTGGACCCGCATTTGCACCGGATCCGCAACCTTGGGGAGGTTTACGCCATTCCCGCGCAGGCTCTCTCCGCGGCGCCACTCCTCGCCGAATGGATTGGCCGCAATGTCGATGCGCCGCTGATCATCGGGCCCGACGAAGAAAGCGCCCAATGGGCGGAGGCCGTGGCCCAACGGGCCAACGCACCGGTCCTGGTCCTCCGGAAGACGCGCCTGGGCGACCAGGCCGTACGCGTGCACCTCCCCGACCTCGCCGCGTGGCCCAACCATACCCCCGTACTGGTGGATGACATCATCAGCACCGGTCGCACGCTGCTCTCCGCCGTCGAGCAGTTGCGTCGCGCCGGCACGCCAGCGCCCGTGTGCGTCGCAGTCCATGGACTGTGCGCCGGCAATGCGCTGCCGTCCCTGTTGGCCGCAGGAGCCACCCGGGTGGTCTGTACGAACAGCATCGCCCATGGCGGGACCCCCATCGACCTGACCAGCCTGATGGCCGACGGCGTGCAGTCCATGCTGGCCCGCACATGATCCGCTTTTCCGCGCATGGCGCTGCCAAGCAGGTGACCGGGTCGTGCCACCTGATCGAAACGAGCCGAGCGCGGGTGCTGGTGGACTGCGGCCTTTTCCAGGGAAGTCGCGAGCTGGCCGAAGACAACGGCGAGGCATTCGCGTTCGACGCCGCGCGCGTGGACGCCGTCGTTCTGACGCACGCCCATCTCGACCACTGCGGGCGCCTGCCCCTGCTGGGTATGCGCGGCTTCCGCGGCGATGTCTTCGGCACCGCCGCGACCCGGGAGTTGACGCGATTGGTGCTCCTGGACGCAGCCAGCCTGCAGGAGGAGGAAGCCCGGAGAGCTCGCCGGCGCGGCGGCGGCGACTACGGTGGCAGCGCGACACAGGTGCCTCTGTACGGCGTCACCGATGCCTTGCGCTGTATCGACGCATTCGCACCGCCAGTGACCTATGGGGAACGCCGACGAATCGCACCCGGGATCCACGCCACGTTTGTCAACGCGGGGCACATCCTCGGATCGGCGTCGGTCCTTCTCGAGATCGAGGACGACGCCAGGACTTTGCGGGTCCTGTTTTCCGGCGACATCGGCAATCCCGGACGACCGCTCCTTGATGACCCCGCCCCACCCCCCTTGCCCCCCGACGTGGTCGTCATGGAAACGACCTATGGCGACCGAGACCATCGCCCATGGCCCGCCTCCGTTGACGAGATGCTGCACGTTGTGGCGGCAACGCAGCAGCGTGGCGGGAATGTCGTTATCCCCAGCTTCGCGCTGGAACGTGCGCAGGAGATTCTCTACGCGTTGGCCAGCGGCATCCGCTCCGGTGCACTGCCGGCCCATATGCCCGTGTTCCTCGATTCGCCGATGGCCATCTCGGCCACCGAAATCTTCCTCAACCATCGCTCGGCGCTCCGCGCGAGCTTCAGGCGGGAGCTCGAGGGCGCCCATCCGCTTGACCTGCCGGGCCTCCGCCTGACCCGGGAAACCGCCGAGTCGATGGCGATCAACCAGATCCGCGGGGGCGCGGTCATCATGGCCGGCTCGGGCATGGCCAGCGGTGGGCGCGTGCGCCACCACCTTCTCCACAACCTTGCGCATGCGGACAACAGCATCGTGTTCGTCGGCTACGCGGCCTCCGGGACCCTGGCACGCCAGATCATCGATGGCGCGCGCAGCGTGCGGCTGTTCGGGGAGGACGTCGCCGTGCGGGCCCAGGTGCACACGATCAACGGTTTTTCGGCGCACGCAGGGCAAAGCGAATTGTTGGCCTGGCTGCGCCGCTGCGGAAACCCACGCCACGTGCTGCTGGTTCACGGGGACTATGCCCGCGGCATGCAAGCCTTCGGCGGCGTGCTCGACAAGGCCGGCTACCGCTGGCAGATGCCAGGGCCCGGTGAACCGGTCCTGCTGGGGTCCACTTGACCCTGGTCAAGCCTCCACGCGCAGGTCGGCCGCACACTGCATCCGATGCCAGACGCACGCCGGGAGGAGAAACAATCCATGAACACGCCGAAGCCCGCTGACCTCGTGATCATCCTCATCACGGGACCGGAAAATCCGAAGCGCCTGCCCTCGGCCTTTTTCCTTGCCGCGACCGCAGCGGCCGCAGAGCAGGAAGTGGTGATTTATTTCACCGGGCCGGCCACGGAACTGCTGGCCAAGGGCAAGGCCGCAAGCGTCATCCCGATGGCCGGCGGCAAGAGCATCGCCGACTTCATGAAGCTGGCCACCGACAACGGGGTGCAAATCATCGGCTGCCGGCAGTCGCTGGAACTCAACGGCATGACCGAAGCAGACCTCGGCTACTCGGTGCCATTGATGACACCAAGCGCGGCGCTGCCTTCGCTGGCCGCCGCCGGTCGCCTCCTGACGTGGTGACGAGGCCGACGACTTGTTTAGCAACTACTGATAGGGCAACAATGGTGGCTGCGGGGTGCTCGGCAGCCCGGCCCTGACCTCGGTTTGACATCCGTCAGTCCCCAATTCCGTATCCGCACCAGGAGATCGATCATGGCGACCGTACGCGGTTGTAGCTTTCCCGACGAGCTTTACTACGACGTGCCCAACAACATGTGGTATCGCGAGGATGCCGATGGGACCGTTGTCACGGGCATGACCCAGGTGGCCGTGGCCATGGCGGGGCAGTTGGTGGCGGTCACGCCCAAGAAAGCAGGCAAGGAGGTCCAGGCGGGCAAGTCCTGCGCCACGATCGAATCCGGCAAATGGGTGGGCCCGGCCAAGATCGCCTTCGACGCCGAGGTGGCGGCGGTCAACGATGCCCTGGTGGCGGATCCGAAGATGGCCAACAACGATCCCTACAACACCGGCTGGTTGCTCCGCGTGAAGCCCGGCGACTGGGCAGGCGCCAAGGCCCACCTGACCCCGGGTAGCCAGGTCGCCGGTCCCTACGAAGCCAAGATGGCCAGCGACGGCTTCGCCGGCTGCGGCTGAGCAGAACGCGATCGGTTCGGGGGTCGCGCGGCCTTCGGTCCTTCGGCCGGGGCGGCGGCTACAGCCACCCCGTCCAGAGGAGCGCGCCCGCCAGGCACAACGCGAACCAGGACACGACCGGCAACATTCGCCGCTCCCGCGAGAGCACGAGTGCGTAGCATGAATTGACCAGATTGTTGCCGATCGACGCGATGAGGATGGCATCCACCATCAGCGTCTGGCCAATGCTGCCGTGCTGCGCGACGAGCGAGAGGATATAGGGGTTGATGTCGGTCAAACCCACCGCGAGGCTGAGCAGCTTCAGGGCGCCCGCGCCAAAATGCGCGTGAATGAATTGGGTCAAGGCCGCAAACACGACAAAGAGCCCACCGAACAACAGCGCGATCGGCAGGTCCAGCGGGTTGTGGGCTTCCAGACGAAGCGGCTCGGCTGCCGCGGGCGCGACCGGCGGAGCCGCACGCCATCGCAGCCAGGCGGCTAGCGCGCCGGATCCGACGAAAACGGCGCCATAAGGGACGAGCAGTGCCCTCACCGTTCCGAAATGGCCCAGCAGTGCGATCAGCACGAGAAGCCGGGGATACATCACCATCACGGCCAGCAGGATGGCCGTGGGCGCCTGCGCGGCCACCGCCGGATCACTGCGCGCCTGTCGACCCAGGACGATGGACACTGCGGTGCTCGAATACAGGCCGCCAATGAGTCCCGTCAGGAGGGTGCCCGCACCGGGCCACACGTACCGGTGGGCCACGTAACCCAGGTATGCCAGGCCCGAGATGGCGACCACCGCGGTCCACACCGTGCGATAGGTCAACATCGGCAGGCCGGGCAGCGCCACATCCGGCATGAGCGGAAGCACCAGCCCTGCCAGCAGCAGGAATTTCGCGAGGGTGATGCCTTCGCTGGCAGGCACCGCATCGGAAAGGCGCCGGATCAGCGGCTTTTCCGCCAGCATCAGCACCGCCACGATCAGGACCGCGGCGACGAACCAGTCCGGTTGCGTTTGCACGATCGGCCCGAGCGCATACGCCAGAAGCGCAATCATCACGGGCAGCAGTGAGCCACCATCGGCGGCGGAATCGCCGGCAGTCCCGCCTGCGCGGTGTCGGGCCAGGTCGACGGCCAGCCACAGGGCCAAGGACGCCAATCCCGTCAGATAGAGGAGGTGCGGCGCGCCAACGTCGAGCAACCAGAGCACGAACCCGGCCGCTGCAATCAGCGTCAATGTCCGTGTGGTGCCGAAGCCGACGCCTTCGGACTGGGCCCGACGGTAGCCGTGGAGCTCCAGACCCAGCACGAAAGCGAGGACCGATGTAACGGTGAATTGCAGCAGCAACGGCGGCAGGTCAAACACGTCCATGCCACATCATGCCCGCATCGAACGCCGGAGAACAAAAGCCGCGCCCGCCGATCGGCGGGCGCGGCCTGGTGCAGGCCTTGGACTTCCGTTCAGAAGGCTGTCCAGACGTAGGCGTACAGCGTGTTGTTCGCGTGCGCGTTGGTACCGGCGCCATCGAAGTTGGTCGCCGCGCCATCGAACAGCGTGTAGTACGTGTACTGCAGGCCGAAGCGCAGGTTCACCCACGGCCGATCGAATGAATCGAACTTGCCGAATGGATTGATGTTGAATTCCACCATGTAGCCCTGGGTCAACGGTGAGCCCGTCCGGTTGGCGTAGAGCACGGCGTCAGACGTCCCATTGTTGCGGAACCCCGACAGTGTGACTCCGTACGTGTTGTTATACCAGTACGAGCCATTGATGTTGAACGAGTTGACCGTGTTGCGCAGGTTGCTCGAACCGCCGTTGGCGTACGTGCCGTTGAGGGTCTGCCGCTCGGTGACGTACAAAGCCTGTGCCGTGAAGATGTTCTTGCCGCCACCCAGATACTGGTAGCTCGCGTCGGCACCGAAATCCTTGTACTCGTTGTAGGGTCCTGCGACGGGAACGGCCGTCACGCCATCGGCGGCCGTGCCGACTTGACCCTGGCGCGCGTCAAAGAAGTAGCCGCCCACCTCGAAATCGCCACCCGGCACGGCTCGCGTATAGGCCAGACGAACGTACGGCGCTGCACCGACGATTCGACCGTTGAATCCGGCGTTGAAGAAACGTCCCTGCAGCAGGCTGGCCGACAAGGTCTTGTAGAAGCCCGCCTCGGCGTACCAGTTCTGGTCGAACATCGTGTAGGCCGTTGCGCCCACCACCTGCTGGCCAAACCCGCCCATGAGCATCGGCGTTGCCGGCGGCCCAGGGACCAGATCGGTCGAGAAGTAGGGATACATCCAGGCCGGCGCGGTGTTGAACACGTCCGTCACCGTCGGATTATTGTTGAACGACACGCCGAACACGCCGCCCTTGCCGGAGATGGTGTAGTTGTGCGCGTAACGCACGTCAGTGTTGTCCCAGCCCCACATCCCGCTGGCCTGTTCGTACGTGAACTGGCCCAGCATGCCCCAGTGCGAGGCCAGCTTGCCGCCGACGAAGATCGAGGCCTGCTGCAGTTCGGTGTTGTTGTTGACGCCGTAGTTCGGCGCCGGCGGTGCCGCTTGTGGTTGCTGGGTGTGGGTGAAGGACTCCACTGCCATCGCCGACAGATGCGTGTCCCAGCCCTTGTTCACGTCCAGGCGATAGCCATCGAGCTTGAACTGGCGCCCGAATGGCGTCAATTGCGGCCCGAAACCACCGATGTGGCAGGCCGCACAGGGCTGTCCCGTCTCGCGCGCGAACATCGGCACTGCGTGCGCCGCGTTCGTTGCCGCGAAGCCCGCCAGTGCCAGCACGGACAGGGCGGCGCCCCGCCACGCGTCCATTCGCCACCATCGAATGTTCATTTTCATC
>JAJYPJ010000025.1 GCA_021795435.1 Pseudomonadota bacterium | reverse complement strand
AAGCCTTCGAGCCCCCTGGCCTGTAGACCCTCCTAGGCAGGTCCGCCGGCCAATCGCGTGGTTGCCCGCGCGAGATACGGCCGAAGCTCACGGTAGACGCAGCAACATTCGTGCCACGCATCCCGTACCCGGACGCGAGCAGCGCGGGCTCTTGGAGTCTGACGGGAACGGTGAAGGCCGTGCAAGCGGATATTCGGCCTGTCGGGGGGCGCCGAAGCGGCAAATTGTGCGGGCGATCACAAGCGATGATCTCTCGCTTGCGGAGTTGTAAGGGGGCGAATCCCTGTTCGCGATTAGCAACAACGGTCCGCACCGAACCCGGGCGAAGCATGCGCGATGTCGCAACGGGGCCATCTGGGGCAAGCGCTGACCTGCTGCGTCACAACCTGTGACATTGCGCGGCACAAGTGGTCCCTCGCGGGAATGCGCCGTGGAATTCACCTGGGTTAATGCGGCGTGATCGATGCTCTATCACCTGGCGCCGTCGGCGATGGACCCCACGGCGCGGTGAACCGCTGTCCCAATGCGCGCGAGGGCACCGTTTGAGGTCAGCGGCACGACGAGGGCAGGTACTCGGGGCTGAGCGTGCTGCCCATCGGGACCTTGCAAGTCCAGAGGATCGATCCGCTCCCAAGCGTCGGCGAGAGCGCTAGTGTTGCAGTTGCTCCGATCGCTGTGTTGGCTTGGGGGCCGCCGTAACTGACGGTAATCATGCCGCCGCTCACGTTCACTCGGGATACATAATTTCCGGAGATCGAGGCGGCAGCCGAGAGTCCGGCAGAGGCGTTATTGCTCGGGAATCGACCGTGACCAGAGACGAAATCCCAAATTGCCGCCTTGGCACCGTCAGCAAGCGAGAGTCCTTCGGTCACTTGGGCTCGGATCAAGTACGTCTGAAATGCTGGAATCGCGATTGCGGCCAGAATGGCAATGATGGCGACCACGATCATCAGTTCGATGAGCGTGAAGCCCGCGGTGCGGCGGTTCTGTTGCGCGTGCATCGTCGAACCCTCGATTGCCGTGCCCCTGGGGGCTTGCAGGTTTCGGGCCAATACGAGTCAAGCCGCGATGGCCGTCACGAGACGCATGGCGCCAACGAGGGTCTTGCGGCGTCGTGGAACGGTCCTCTTGCCGCTTGGCCCGTTCACTTGCGCTAGGCTGCCACCATGCATCAGGTGGCTGGTTCGGTGGCGATGCCGTCCGTGGGGGAGGGGTGCCTCCTTGCCCTGCGGCTGTTCGACGTGGCCTATGCCATCGATCTTGACCAGATGGCCGAAGCATGGCGACGGGCGGGTGGTCGACCTGCCCGGCGAGCGCAGTTGAGCGCGCGGGCGCCTCGACGGGTCATCTGGAATGCACCGCCGCTGGAATTGGATCTTGGCGAGGCTGAACTCGGCATCGGCGCGGACAGGGCGATCCTGGCGGCGCGGGCGCGCGTCTATGCATTCGGCGTCGTGACGCTCGTGCTGGACTGGATGCAGATCGACCTGGCCTGGGGCGATCTGGTGGATCGGCTGCATGCGTTGGATCAAGCGGTCGATGGCGCCGCCGGCATCGCCCTCTGGCGACAGCTTCTCGAACGGGTCTTGAAGGCCTTGCCGACCCCGCGGCAACGGCCCCAGGCGCCGCGCATCGAAGAGGACTATCTCATCGCGCTCATTCGGCGCTGGCGGGATCCGATCACTTCGTCAGAGCTGCTGCAACGTGTCGATCTGGCACCCCTGTTGAGCGGCGAGCGCGATGCCTTGTCCGAAGAGACCCGTCGGGAGCTGCTGCGCCATCGGCATTCGTATTTCCGTGACGACCTGGTGGCATTGACGTGGGATCGCGCGCTCATCATCGAGCCGCGCGGCGATGCCGACGCGCTCGATATGATCGAGCAAGCCAACGCGCAACTGCTCGAGCTGCGCTGGTACGACGCTGTACTCAACGAGGAGCTGCCGCGCATGGCGCTACTGGTCGAGGGGACGCGTCGGCCCTTCCGCGCGCTGGTGCCGTGGCACGTTGCGCGCCTGGCTCGACGGCTCCATGCGCAGATCGCCGAAGTCAACGAACTCATCGAAAAAGTCGATGGAACGCTGCAGTTGACCGGGGACACCTGGCTGGCTCGCGTGCATGCTTCGGCGCGGGATGCACTCGGCGTTCCGGGCATGGCGAAGGCGCTGGAGCGCAAGCTGGCGTTGATGCGCGAGACCTATCGTGCCCTGTATGACGAAGCAACGAGTCTGCGTGCCACCGTCCTGGAAGTCACGATCGTCGCCTTGATCGCGCTGGAGATCGTCCTCGCGATCACCACGCGCTGAAATCGGGCAGCGAGCAGGCGTTCACCCGACCTGCTGTCGGGCGGGATGCACGGGGAGCAAGGCGGCAAAGCGCCTGCGCACCGCCTCTTCGATGCCGGCAGGATCGAGCCCCGCCTCCGCCAGCAGTTGCTCGCGGCTGGCATGCTCAAGGAATCGATCGGGCAGCCCCAGCTGCAGCAAGGGAATCCCGAGTCCCTCGGCCATCAACCATTCGCCCACGCCGCTGCCGGCGCCGCCTGCCACGGCGTTGTCCTCGATGGAGACGAAGGCCGCATGGGACTGTGCCAACTCCGCGAGCAACGCGGTATCGAGGGGCTTGACGAAGCGCATGTCCACCAACGTGAGGTCCAGAAGCTCAGCCACCCTGGCCGCCGCCGCCAGGGGCGCGCCGAATGCCAGCAGCGCCACGGCCTGGCCCCGCCGACGCACAACCGCCTTGCCGATGTCCACGCCCGCGAGGTCGCTTCCCGCGGCGACACCCGTTCCCACGCCGCGCGGATACCGGACCAGCGCAGGACCGTCGTGGCGGAATCCGGTGGACAGCAGCAGCCGGCATTCGCGCTCGTCACTGGGCGCCATGATCATCATGTTGGGGATTGCGCGCGCGTAGCTGAGGTCGAAGCTACCGGCATGTGTTGGTCCATCGGGGCCGACGACACCCGCGCGGTCCACTGCGAACAGGACCGGCAGGTTCTGCAACGCCACGTCATGCACGAGCTGGTCATAGGCGCGCTGCAGGAACGTGGAGTAGATCGCGACGACTGGTTTGGTGCCCTCGCAGGCCATGCCCGCAGCCAGGGTCACGGCGTGTTGTTCGGCAATGCCGACATCGAAATAGCGCTGCGGGTATTCCCGCGAGAAGCGCACCAGACCCGATCCCTCGCGCATGGCTGGCGTGATGCCGACCAGTCGGTCGTCGGCCTCGGCCATGTCGCAGAGCCAGTCGCCAAATACGTCAGTGAAGGTCGCCTTGCCCGGGGGTTTGGCCTGAACCCCGCGCGCGGGATCAAAGGGTCCGACTGCGTGGTACTCGATCTGCGCCTTCTCGGCCGGCTCGTAGCCCTTCCCTTTGGTCGTGATGACATGCAGCAATTGCGGTCCAGGGAGTTCCCGGATGGTTCGCAGCGAATGCAGCAACTGGGGCAGATCATGCCCGTCGATGGGGCCGCTGTAGTGGAAGCCGAGCTCCTCGAACAAGGTGGAGGGCACGAACATGCCCTTCGCATGCTCCTCCCAGCGCTTGACGGCGCGACCGATCAGGCTGCGGCGCGGCATGGCGCGTTTGGCGCGCTCGCGCAGGGCATTCAGGCGGCGGCTGACGAGCAGGCGCGCGAGCATCTTGGTGAGGCCGCCGACGTTCTCGCTGATGGACATGCCGTTGTCGTTGAGCACGACAAGCAGGTCGGGCTCGACGTCGCCCCCGTGATTCAGTGCCTCGTAGGCCATGCCGGCTGTCATCGCGCCATCCCCGATGACGGCGACGACGCGCCTCGCTTCGCCCGCGCGCTGGGCGGCAAGCGCCATGCCCAGAGCCGCGGAAATCGAGGTGGATGAATGGCCGACGCCAAACGTGTCGTAGGCGCTCTCGTCACGCCGCGGGAACGGCGCAAGCCCGTCCTTCTTCTTGATGCTGGTGATGCGGTCGGCGCGTCCGGTCAGGATCTTGTGCGGATAGCCCTGGTGGCCGACGTCCCAGACCAGCCGGTCCCGGGGGGTGTCGAACAGATAGTGCAGGGCAACCGTCAGTTCAACAACGCCGAGATTGGCGCCGAAATGGCCACCCGAAGTGGCCACGGATGCGATGAGGTAACGACGCAACTCGTCGGCAACGGCCGGCAGGTCGGCCTCGGGGTAAAGGCGCAAGTCCTCCGGGGTGGCAATCCGCGAGAGGTGAGGGAAAAGGGTGGCGTCCATCAGGAGACCATTGTCGAACCCGGGCAAGCCCTCGGCAAGTAACCCCGCGCGAGGCGGGGCGCTCCTGCTGGCAACGGGCTTCGATTCCCATGCATCAAAGCGGGCCGCCGTCATCGCGCTGGTGCTCGCGCCATTGCCGCAGCGCGCCGCGCAGGACCAAGGTCTGCTTCTCGAAGCGATGGCAGGCGCGGCAGGTGAGGATGTGCACGCGCACGGCGAGGCGCTCGCCCAACGACAGCGAGCGGTCCTCGCGGGCCAGCAACAGGCCACTGATGTCGCGGCAGTTGTTGGGGATTTTCATGATTCGTGATCTCCAAACCAGTTCTGTTGCAGGCACTCGCGCAGGCGAAGCCTTGCGCGGTGCAACAGGATCCAGAGATTGGTCGAGGCAATGCCCAGTTCCTGACAGATCGTCGCGCTGTCGATTTCCAGCCATTCGCGCATCAGGAAGACGCGGCCCTGGCGGGCCGGCAGGTGTTCCATGCACGCTTCCAGCACGGCAAAAAACTGCTCGCGCTGGAGCTCGCCGCACGGATCGGTCCATGGCTCCGGCATCTCCTGGAAATGCCCGTCCCGCCGATAGAGGAGGGTCTCGAGTTCATCTGCTTCATCATCGCCCGCATCCGCAAGGGTTGGTTCGCGCGTGTGGTGCCTAAGCTGGTCCAGGACCTTGTGCTTGAGAATGCCGACCACCCATGTCTTCAGCTGGGCTGTACCCCGGTACCGTTGCGCCCCCTGCAGTGCGGCGAGCAGGGTCTCGGAGACGGCGTCTTCCGCCCATGCCGCATTGCGCAATTGCAGTTGGGCCAAGCGCAGCAGCGACGGGCGCAGGGTCTCAAGCTGGCGCGCGAGTGATGCGATATCCGGTGCGTTTTCACTCATGGCAAAGCTCCATGTGAGATGCGGTGCATCGGGTGGTGTAAGGATTTCCGAGGTCGGCCGACAAAGGGTCGCGCGGCATTGAACCACAGGCCCCGCAACCGGCCGGTGAAATTCCCCACCGTGGGCCGGTCAACCTTTCAATCGACTTACGGAGATCATCGTCATGACCAAGCAAAACTTGTTGAGCATCGCTGCCGCTTCCTTGATTGCCGCTGGCGCGCTGGCCACGGCACCCGCCGCGCAGGCGGCCACGATGGGCAAGTGTTTCGGTATCGCCACCGCGCACCACAACGACTGTGCGGGACTGTCCGGGATGCATTCCTGCAAGGGTCAGAGCCCCAACAACTACAACCCAGGCGACTTCCGCGTGGTGCCGACCGGGACCTGCGAGAAGCTGGGTGGCCTGGACATGGCCCAGGCGCAGGCCCTGCTGAAGAATCCGGCCGAAGCGAAGGCATTCGAGGCCAAGATGTCCGCCAAGGCCAAGGGCTGATCGAGTCGCAGCCGCGCCGTGTGCTGCGTGCCCACGCGGCACGCGGTCGCGGCGGAGGGGGCTAATACGCGCGCCGCGCGACGCGGGCGCGCGCAACTGCAGGAATGGCGGGTTCATGAATATCCAGTCCACGGCACGCGCTGGCATCGGTCTGCGCCAGCCGCATTACCGGGCTTTTCGCGAAGGCTGGCCATCGGTCGGCTTCGTCGAGGTGCACTCGGAAAATTTCTTCAATCCCCACGATGCCGCTGCCCAGGTGCTGGCGGCGGTCCGAGCGGACTACGCGATCAGCCTCCACGGCGTGGGACTGGCGCTGGGTTCCGCCTGCGGCCTGGATGGGGATCATCTGGAACATCTGGCCGCGCTCGTGGAGCGTTGCCAACCGGTGCGCGTGTCCGACCACGCCTGCTTCGCGCGCGCGCCCTTGGGGGATGCCGGCATCGTGCACGCGAACGACCTGCTGCCCGTGGCGTTTACGCGGGGCGCCCTGGAGATTTTCGTCGCCAACGTCCAGCGCGTGCAGGATCGGCTGCAGCAGCCCATCCTGGTCGAAAATCTCAGCAGCTATCTGGATTTCAGCGAGCGCGACTTCAGCGAGCCCGGGTTTTTCGCGGAACTGACGCGGCGCAGCGGTTGCGGCCTGCTGCTGGACATCAACAACCTCATGGTCAACGCGCTGAACGCCGGGACGGAGGATGCGCAGGCTGCCGTATGTGCATGGCTGGACGAGCTGGCGCGCGGCATGCCGGCCGCCGCGATCGGCGAGATCCATCTGGCTGGGCATAGCCGCCAGCAGGGGCTGATCATCGATGATCATTCGTGCGTGGTGTCGGCGCCGGTCTGGCAGGCGTATGCGCATGCGCTGAACTTGTTCGGGCCACTGCCGACGCTGATCGAATGGGATACCGAGCTACCCGAACTCGAGGTCCTGTTGGGTGAGGCTGCCAAGGCGCAGCAATTGCTCGACGCCGCAGTGGCCAGGCACGACGTTGTCGCTCACGCCACGGAGGCCGTGCCATGAACCGCGGTGTGCCGACGATGCCCGACATGCAGCCGGGTGCGCGCGCCAGCCAAGGGGAAGCGATTCGCCAGCAGATCCTCCTGCAGGCACTGTTTGCGCCACTGCCCGACGCCGCGCCGCCGGCGGCACTGGGGGTCGTCCAGCAGGGCGCCCGCTGGACCGCGGGTCTGGCGGCATACCGTGCCAACGGGCTCGAGCATGCCCGCATCGCGCTGCATGCGCAGTTCCCGACGGTGCTTGCCATGTTGGGCGAGGAGGCATTCGACGCCGTGGCCGGGCGTTATTGGTTGACACGACCGCCACGGGTGGGCGATCTGGCGCATGTCGGTACGGATTTTCCGCAATGTCTCGAGGCGCAGCCAGAACTGGCCGCGTGGCCCTGGTTGGGCGACAGCGCACGACTGGACCTGGCGCGCTGGCAGGTGCTTTTCGCCGCACCGGCACAATTGGCGCCGGCGGACCTGCAGCGTCTGGCCGCGATGGATCCCGCGCAGCTACGCGTGGTGCTCGCGGCGGGAAGCTGCCTGATCGACTCGCGCTGGCCGTTGCATCGGTTGTGGTGGCTGCATCAGACCCCGCAGCCCGATGCCGATGCGCTGCGCGCCGCGTTGCGCGGGCCGGGCGAGACGGTGTGGGTATGGCGCGAAGGGATGCTGGCGGACTGCCGTGCGCTGCCCGCTGCCGAGGCTGAATGGCTGCGCGCGCTAGGCGTCGGCACGCTGGGCGACGCCTTGCAGGGCCTGGACGCGGCGTTTGATGTGACCGCGTGGCTGCAGCAGGCCGTCACGCACGGTTGGATCGATCACGTAGAGCCCTTGTCGGACGTCGCATGCGACGCCGATTCCACCACCTGACCGGAGTCTTGCCATGACCGCTTTGCCCGCAACACCCGCCGTGTCACGAATCCTCGACGCCAGTCGCCGTAGCTGGCGCCTGGTGGAAAGCGCACTCGAGTGGCTTCAGAACCCCACGCTGCTGGCTGCACGTGTTTATGTTGCCTACGTGTTCCTGGAATCAGGCCTGCAGAGTCTGCGCGACTGGTCGTCCACGCTCTGGCTGTATGCCAACTGCTTCCAGGTGCCCGTGCTGCCGCCCGTGGTAGCCGCCGTGGCAGGCACGGCCGGCGAGATCGTGCTACCGCCGCTGCTTGCATTGGGCTTGTTCGGGCGCTTCGGCGCGCTGGGCCTTTTCGTGGTCAATGCGGTGGCACTGCTGTCCTATCTGCACACGCAGCAGGTTGCGCTGACCGCCATCGGCTCGCACGTCAACGTGGCTGTGATGTTTCACTTGATCTGGGGGCTGCTGGCATTGATCACGGCGCTGTGGGGGCCAGGTCGCTGGTCGCTGGACGCCTGGTGGTCCCGCCGGGGCCGTCGTGCATTGTCCCCTGCCTGAGCGCGATCGCCGCTTCCGGTCTGCGCCTAGGCCGGATGGGCTTCGCCTGCCCGGTTGGGCATGCCGCTGCCGGGTACCCGTGACGCTGCGCTGGACACCGATCCCAGCACCGGGGTCCGAGACCCCGGCTGCGTGACGACGGGCTAGAGAATCACTGCGGCCGACGGTGGCGCGGCAGGTGGCCGACCAGGAACTCCATCTGGTCGGCCAGGATGTTGCGGTTGGACAGGATCAGGTGTTCCACCCAACTCGGTCGGTAGGGTACGGCCAGCAGCGGCATATTCGCGAGCTGGGGCGTGCGATTGCCCTTGCGCAGGTTGCAGGCGGTGCAGGCCGTGACGACATTTTCCCACTCGTCCCGGCCTCCGCGAGAGGTCGGCACGACGTGATCCCGGGTCAGGTCGCCGCGCTGGCCCTGCTGTCCGCAGTAAAGACAAACATGGCGATCACGCGCAAATAGCGCGGCGTTGGTGAGTGCCGGGGCCGGGTCGAGCGCGTGGCTGCGACAGTGGCCGGTGCTGGCCACGATCGGATGGAGCTCGAGAACGCTCTGGCGGCCGCTGGCGCGATTCGTGCCGCCGCGTACGGTCAGGCAGGGCGTTCCGAGTGTCCAGGCGACTGCGTCTCGCACATAAAGGCAAACGGCGTCTTGCCAACTGATCCAGTCAAGAATGCGGCCACCCGCATCCAGCGCAAGGACGCGTGTGCCGGCGTGGGGTCCCCGAACCTCGGCCCGCAGGCCGATGACCTCGTGCATGCCTTCCTCCATCGGATGGCCGAAGTCGGCGCCGGCAAGCCCGTCGCCGTCGATTCGCAGCATAAGCGAAGCGTATGACAATCGGGTATAGGCCCATGCAGGCCGGTGGTTAGCCCGCGTTGCCTTGCAGGGCGACCCGGCGTTCGGCGCGCGCGGCGATCAGCAGCAGGAAGACCACCACGTAGATGCTGGCGGTGCCGAGGACGTCGCCCTTGTTGCCCGTGAATCCGGCGCCGTAGGGGCCGCCCATGCCCTCGGCTGTGCTCCACAGGACCAGGCTGTAGAGCGCGCCCAACGGCATGGCGAGATCGATCAGGACGCCGGTCAGCAACGCCAGCGCCAGCGCGCTCTCGGCGAGCGCGGCGAATATCGCGAATCGCTCCACGCCGACGCGTTCGATCACGTGCAGCACGAATCCGATGTAGGCGGCGATCCAATGTGGCTGGCCGGCGATCGAGCCCGCGAGATAGCTGCCGGCACCGTGGAGGAACGCCGGCTGCCACTTCCAATAGGCGTCGAATGCCCAAAGCAGGCCGAACAGGACGCGGGCCAGGACGAATTTCCAGTTGGCGGGGGCCTCCACGGGGCCGTGGCGGAACACGGCGACGGGTCGCCAGCCATGCGTCAGCAGGACGAGGGCGAAGGCAAGCGCGTAAACGATGGCGGTTCCCGGATCGGTGGCACCTGCCGTGAAAGGACCGCCGAGGCCGCCGATGGTGCTCCACAGCCAGAGGTTGTAGAGGACGCCGACCCAGGCCAGCCGGTGCAATTGCCAGCCGCTCAGCAGCGAAAACGCCAGCAAGGCTTCCAGGGCGACCGTCGCGTCAACGACCCCGTGGACCCCGACGGCGGCCACCAGGCCCGCCATGCCGTGCCCGTAGGACGCCAGCCAAGCGGGTTGTCCCGGCGCCCAGTCGGCCGCCATCATGTGCAGGAACCCGGCGCCGTAGGCGGGATCCAGGTGCAGGAGCACATTCACGAGGCAGATCGCGCCCAGCAGGAGGCGCGCCAGGCCGAGTGCCCACTCGATGCGGGTGCGGTTGTCCAGTCCCAGGGTCCACGCGGTGCCGTTCATGGAGGCTTGGACCGCCGGTCCGGCCGTGCGTTCGCTTACCGTTCGGTAAGCCGACCGTGGCGCTCAGCGGAGCGGCTGCACCATGCGCAGGTAGTCGAGCTGGAACCCGGCACGCTCGTAGAGTGCCCGGGCTCGCGCGTTGGCGGGGAAAACGTGCAGCGTGAGCCCTGCGGCGCCATGCTCGCGCGCCCAGGTGGCGGCGTAATCGAGCAATGCCCGGCCGACGCCCTGACCCTCGCGTTCAAGGGGGATGGCGAGGTCGGAGACGTGCACGATCGGCTTGCCGCTCAACAGGTCGCTGCCCTTCTGCAGGTGCAGGAATGCCGCGGGTTCCCCCGAATCATCCTCGGCAACGAACATGTAGCTGCCCGGCGGCTCGTCGCGCAGGTGGCGGCGCAGGTCGGCGCGCAGGTTCGCCAGCGCTTCCTTGTGTCGGCGCCAGGCGGGGAGCTCGAACGAAAGCAGACGCTCGGCCAGCGCCAGGATGAAGCTTTCGTCACCAGCCTCGGCAAGCCGGAAATGCAGCTGCGGGACGTTGTCGCTCATGGACGTGGGGTCGTGCGGCGTCAGGGTAGGGCAGGGTTTTTACCCGAATGCGTGGCTTCAGGAAAGCCCAGGCGACCTCGCTCGCCCGGGCCCTCGGGTCAGCCAAACAAGGCGTCGGGCATTTCCATCAGCGCGGCGCTGCCCGCGCGCATGATGGCCGCATGGGCCTCCGTCCGGGGCAGGATGCGCTGGTAGAAGAACCGCGCGGTGGCCAGCTTGGCCTGCTTGAACGCCTCGTCCCGGGCTCCGGCATGGGCGGCCGCGACGCTGCGCGCCCAGAAATAGGCCAGGGTCACGTAGCCGCTATAGAAAAGGTAGTCGACGGCTGCGGCGCCGAGTTCGTCCGGGTTCCCCGCGGCGGCCACGCCGACGCGTTGCGTCAGCTCGCCCCATTGCTGCGCCAGTCGGCCCAGCGGGGTCACGAACTCGGCCAGCCCGGCATCGCCCGCATGCTCGGCGCAGAACGAGCCAATTCGCTCGAGGAAGAGTTTGAGGCCCGCGCCCTGCAGCTGGAACACCTTGCGCCCGAGCAGGTCGAGCGCCTGGATCTGGGTGGTGCCCTCGTAGATCGTGGTGATGCGGGCATCGCGGGCGAATTGCTCCAGCCCCCATTCGGCGATGTAGCCATGGCCGCCGAGGATCTGCATCGCATCGTAGGTGCACTCATTCGCCAGCTCGGTGAGCAGGCCCTTGCAGATCGGGATCAGGAAGGACAGTTCCTGCTCGGCGCGTTCGCGAGCGGCGGGATCCTCGCTGCGCAGCTGGGTGTCGCCCAGCAATGCGGCGTGCAGGACCATGACCCGGCCGGCTTCGACGATCGACTTCTGGGTCAGGAGCATGCGCCGCACGTCGGGGTGCACGATGATCGGATCGGCCGCCTTCTCCGGGAACTTGGCGCCCGACAGCGCCCGCATCTGCAGCCGCTCACGCGCATAGGCGAGGCTGTTCTGGTACGCCCGCTCGATCAGGCCGAGTCCCTGGATGCCGACCGCCAGCCGTGCGGCGTTCATCATGGTGAACATCGCGGCAAGCCCCTTGTTCGGCTGGCCGACGAGGTAACCCTCGGCGCCATCGAAATTCATCACGCAGGTAGCCGAGGCCCGGATGCCCATCTTGTGCTCGATCGCGCCACAGACGACGCCATTGCGAGTCCCCACGGTGCCGTCGCGGGCGACCTTGAACTTGGGCACCACGAACATCGAGATGCCCCGGGTGCCCGGGGGGGCATCGGGCAGGCGCGCCAGCACCAGGTGCACGATGTTCTCGCTGAGATCGTGTTCGCCGCCCGTGATGAAGATCTTGGTGCCGCTGATGCGGTAGCCCCCGTCGGCGGCGAGTTCGGCGCGCGTCTTCAGCAAGCCGAGGTCGGTCCCGCAGTGGGGTTCCGTCAGGCACATGGTCCCGGTCCAGCGCCCGGCGACAATCGGCTTGAGGAACACTTCGCGCTGCCATTCCTCGCCATGCTGGAGCAGCGCTTCGGTCGCGCCGGCCGACAGGAGCGGATAGTTCCCCCACGACAGGTTCGCGGAGTCCAGCATTTCCTTGACAACCGCCCCGATGGTCTCCGGCAGGTCTTGCCCGCCGTAGCGTTCGGGCGCCGTCAGCCCCGCCCAGCCGCCGGCCACGAATTGCGCATTGGCCTCCCTGAAGCCCGCGGGCGTGGTGACGCTGGCCGTCGCCTTGTCGTACCGGCATCCCTCGGCGTCGCCGCTCTGGTTCAACGGGGCCAGCACCTGCTCGCAGAGGCGCGCTGCCTCCTCGAGCACGGCATCAATCAGCTCGCGGCCCAGGCTTTCGCCGCGAGGGAGCGCGCGCAGCTGGTTGTCGCCGTCGAGAACGTCGTAGAGCGCGAAGCGCATGTCGTCGAGGGGGGCGGCATATCGGGTCATGGGCAAATCTCTTGGGGTTGGGAGGAATCATCGCCACGCATCAGGCAAGCCGGGCACCGGCGAGAGGTAACCCTGGTGGCTCACCTTGAAGATCCGCAGGGCATCCGGGGTCGGGCCGGCCTGGACGCCGCCGGCGATCGCGTAGGCGACGTTGCCGACGCGGTCCGCAAGCAGTGCGGTGCGCGCTGCGGCGGTCGGGGTGATCACCAGGTCCACCGTATCCGAGCTGGTTTCGGCGATGTCGAGATGGGCATCGCCCTGCAGTTGCCCGGCGGGCCGGCCGGCAATGTCCAGTGCCAGGCTGACATGCGCGAAGTGCATGCTGCGCAGGGCATAGTTCTGCAGGCGCACCGTGACCCGCCACCGGCCGTCCGGCAGGGCGCGCACCTCCTGGACCGCGGCGGTCGGAGGGAAAATGGGTCGCGTGGGCGTGCACGCGGCGAGCAGGGCCAGGGCGACGACTAGGCCAAACGGCCGCAAGAGGGCGATTCGGTTCATGGTCCACCTCGAACGATCGTTTGAATCATACTCTGGAGTATGGTGGCGGCAAACCCGTCGGGCATGGCGGGTGTCCGGACTCGCCCCGGCCGGACCCCGGGCCTTTCATTCGCGGCCAAACCCGCTACAATGACCGGCTTTTCCACGCCGCCGCGGGCCCGCCAGGGAGCCGGCGAATCGCTGTCCGGGAGTCTCGCAACATGGTCAAAATTCGTCTGACACGGGGCGGCGCCAAGGGCCGTCCGTTCTATCACGTGGTGGTTACGGACCAGCGCAACAAGCGCGACGGCCGCAGCATCGAGCGCGTCGGGTTCTTCAACCCCATGGCGACGGGCGGCGAGCAACGCCTGCAGCTGGACGTCGCGAAGGTGCAGGGGTGGGTGGCCAAGGGCGCGCAGCTGTCGGACAAGGTGCGCGTTCTGGTCAAGGAAGCCTCGCGCAGCGCCGCCTGAGGCGCATCGGTTGAACGACGCGCGCCGCATCGTCGTGGGACGCGTCGTGGGGCTGCATGGTGTGCTGGGCGCCCTCCGGCTGCACGCCTACACGGAGCCGGCCGAGCGCATCTTCGACTACCACCGCTGGCAACTGCGCGCACCGGACGGCCGCACGCTGGACCTGCCGGTCGTGTGCGGCAAGCGCCATGGCAAGTCGCTGGTTTTCCGGATTCCCGGAGTGGACGATCGCGACGCCGCCTCCCCCTGGGTCGACGCGGACATCAGCGTGCCGCGCGACAGCCTGCCGGCGCTGCCTGAGGGCGAGTGGTACTGGACCGACCTGGAAGGCCTGGAGGTCGTGAATCTCGCGGGCGTGGTGCTGGGCCGCGTGAACCACCTCATTGCCACGGGGGCCAACGACGTCCTCGTCGTGCGCGACGCGCAGCGCGAGCGACTCGTTCCCTTCGTCCCGGGCCAGTGGGTTCATTCCGTCGATCTGGCCGCGGGGCGCATCACCGTGGACTGGGACGAGGCGTTCTAGGGCGTTGGAGGGGGCATGCGCATCGATGTCGTGACGCTGTTTCCCGAATTCATGCAGCAGAGCGCCGCGCTGGGCGTGGTGGGCCGCGCGCAGGCGCGGGGCCTTGTCGAGCTGGCGACCTGGAATCCCCGCGACTTCACCCATGACCCCTATCGGCGGGTGGACGAGCGTCCCTACGGCGGGGGTCCCGGCATGGTGATGATGATCGACCCGCTGCTGGACGCCATCGAGGCTGCCCAGCGCGCGGCGCCGCAGCCCGGCCACCTCGTCTATCTCAGTCCGCAGGGCGCGCGGCTGACCCAGCCGCACGTCGAGCGGCTCGCGGCAATGCCGCGCCTGGTGCTCCTGTGCGGTCGGTACGAGGGGGTGGACGAGCGCTTGATCCAGCACCGCGTCGATGAAGAGATCTCGTTGGGCGATTTCGTGCTCGCGGGCGGCGAGCTGGCGGCGGCGGCGCTGATCGACGCCGTCGGCCGCCTCCAGCCGGGGGCTCTGAACAGCAGCGAATCCGCGGCCCAGGATTCCTTCGCCGACGGGTTGCTGGACTGCCCCCATTACACGCGCCCGGAGGTTCACCCGCTTGGAACGGTGCCGGCGGTGCTGCTCTCGGGCGACCACGCGGCCATCCGCCGGTGGCGGCTCAAGGAGGCTCTGGGACGGACGTGGCTGCGGCGGCCGGACCTGATCGCGGGCCGGACGCTTAGCGCCGAGGAGCAGGCACTGCTCGAGGAATTTGGCCGCGAGCACGGATTCGAGGTATCATGACGGGCTACGCTCAGGCCGGCTGCGGCCTGCACTCCGGGATCACGCCATGAACAAGATCGTCCAGCAATTCGAAGCCAGCCAGATGACACGCACGCTGCCGGCGTTTTCGCCCGGCGACACCGTGGTCGTGAATGTCAAGGTCAAGGAAGGCAATCGCGAGCGCGTGCAGGCGTTCGAGGGCGTGGTCATTGCCAAGCGCAGCCGGGGCCTCCATTCGGCCTTCACCGTGCGGAAGATTTCGCATGGGACCGGCGTCGAGCGCGTCTTCCAGGCGCACAGCCCGGCGATCGATTCGGTGCAGGTCAAGCGCCGTGGCAAGGTGCGCGGCGCGAAGCTGTACTTCCTGCGCGAGCTCGAAGGCAAGGCTGCGCGCATCAAGGAAGACGTCGCCGCCCGAGGCTGAGCCATCGTCCAATGGTCGGGGCGTCGGCGGCGCGGTCGCCTGCGCCTCAGGTTCCCAGCCGTTCGGGCTCGTGCTGGAAATTCCCCTGCACATAGCTGATTCCGGCGCCGAAGAGCAGCGACACGCTGTTCACATCCTCGACCCACTCGGCCACGGTCTGCTTGCCATGGGCCTGCGCCTGCTGGGCGATTTCGCGCACCCGCCGCTGGTTGTCCGCGTTGCGGGCCAGGTCGTTGACGAAGCTGCGGTCGATCTTGAGGAAGTCGGCGTCGACGTGGTCGAGCAGCTGGAATGCATTGAGCCCGACGCCAAAGCGTTCCAGTGCCAGTCGGCAGTCCAGGGCCCGCATCTGCTGGCTGAATCGCTGCGCCGGCTTCAGGTTGGTGATGACCTCGTTCTCCTGGAGCTCGATGATCAGGCGCTGACCGGGCACGCCCGATTCACGCAGCTTTTCGCCGATCCAGTCAGCCAGCTTCTCGTCGAGCATGCTGGGCGTCGAGACCTTGACGAAAAAGCACTGTTGCGAGAAGCCGGGCGATCCGAGCAGGCGGATCGCCTCGCGCAGGACCCATCGATCGATGGCCGGCAGCAGGCCATGGCGGGCGGCCACCGGCATGAAGATGCCCGGCAACACCAGGCCCTGGGCGCCGTCCATGCGCAACAGCAGCTCGCTCAGGCTTCCCTCGCTGCCATTGAGCGCAATGATCTGTTGGTGGAACAGGACGAAGCGCCCGTGCGCGAGCGCGTCCCGCAGCAGGTTGTGCCAGCGACGGTCCTTCTCCGCATTGGCCCGCTCCTGCGCCGCCGGATCATAGAGCGCGAACCGGTTGCCGCCCTCGCCCTGGGCGTTGCGCAGCATGTTGCCGGCTTGGTCGAGGACCGCGGCGGTGTTGGCGTTCTTCTCGCCCATCAGGCTGCCGCCGATGGATATCGTCACGGCGAGCGAGTGGTTGCCCAGATCGATGATGCCCCCGCCGACGGCCTGGACGAGCGCCGTGCAAAGGACCTGCACCGACTCGTGCGGACGGCCGCGCAGCAGCAGCGCGAAGCCGTGGTCCGAAAAGCGCGCGGCGACGTCGTTCGGGCCGAGCACGCCTTTGATTCGCTCCACCATGCCGCGCAATAGCGCGTCGATGTTGCTGATCCCGATCCGCTCGACGATGTTCGCGAAGTGGTCCGGCTCCAGGAGCAAAACGGCCTGGTCGTTGCGGCTGTTGCCGGCCTCCGTGACCGCAGCGCCCAGCAGGTCGATGAAGTGACTGCGGTTGTACAGTTGGGTGACGGGATCGCGCTGCAGCTGTTCCAGAAGCGTCTCGTCGACGACCTGGCGCCGGGCAATGATCTGCAGGCAGGGCTCGCCCTCGAACGTGGCCTGGGAAAACTCGAGCAACGCATCGAACACGCTGCCATCGGCGCGCTTCAGGCGAAGGTCCAGGCGCGCCGGTGGTGGCTCGCCGCGCGCCAGACGCTTGAGGAGGCCGCGGAAGTCGTCGGCGTCGTCGGCGACGAGGTCGAGCAGGGTCTGGCCCTCGATCTCGTCGAACGACTCGAAGCCGAGCATGTCGAGGTAGGCCTGGTTCGCGCGTACGTGCATGCCCTCGTGCACGTAGGCGATCGGATCCCGCGAGGAGTCCAGCAGTGCATCGCATCGGCGGTTGGACTCGCGCAGCGCGGCCTCGAGCCGGCGCACGGAACGGCGCGTGCCCAGGGCTTCGAATTCCTGGAGGACGGCGGTTCGCATCTGGTCGGCGGCGTTCGCCAACGCAACGGCCCTCGCGCCGGCCCGGAATGCCTGCGCAAGCGCGTCGGCATCCAGGTTCTGGAGCAGGGCGAGGAGCGCGATGTCGCGGGCGCTCGCCCCGATCAGCCGCGTGACTTCGGCAAGCGGGAGATCGCGCGCGGACGGCTCGGCCAGCACCAGGTCCGGACCGAGGCTATCCAGCGCCGCGACGAACTCGGCCTCGTTGGCGGCACGCGCCGGGCGCACGGCGATGCCGCTGTTTCGCAACTGGCTGATGATCTGCTCGGCATTCTCCAGGGCATCGGTGACGAACAGAATCTTGATGACGGTGTCCTGCTTCATGCATCCATCTTCATAACGGCGCCCGCAGGATCGCGGGCCACACCGGTGGAATCGCTTTTACCGTAAGCATGCACCCATTGCCATGCCCGGCGCGCGGCCGTGACCAATCTTGGCAATCGCATCACGGTGGCCCCAGGGCGGTCTTGGACGGGGCGCCGGGCTCCTCGCGCACGAGGCGCGGCACCAGATAGCCCGGCAGGCGTTGCCGCAAGGCCTCGACCAGCGCCCGCGCATGGGCATCGTCCACGGCGAAATGCATCGCTCCCTGCACGGGGTCGAGCTGGTGGAGGTAATACGGCAGGACCCCGACGCTGAACAGGCGAGTGGACAGAGCCGTCAGGGCCTCGACGGTGGCGTTCACGCCCCGTAGCAGGACCGACTGGTTGAGGAGATGCGCGTTGGCGGCCTTCAGTCGCGTGCAGGCAGCGCCTACCGTGTCGTCGAGCTCGTTGGCATGGTTGGCGTGGAGCACCAGCGCCACCGGCCAAGGCAGGTCCGCCAGCCAGCGGCACAACGACTCATCGACGCGCTCGGGCAGCACGACGGGCAGCCGGCTATGGATGCGCAGCCTCCGGACTTGCGGCAACCCCCGCAGGGCATCGGTGAGTTCGGCGAGCCGGCCCGTTGACAGCGACAGCGGATCGCCGCCGGAGAGGATGACCTCGTCGATGTCCGGGTGCGCGCGCAGCCAATCCACGGCGACCTGCCAACGGCCTGCGGCAGCCGTCTCGCGCTCGTAGGGGAAGTGCCGCCGGAAGCAGTACCGGCAATGGACCGCGCAGGCGCCGCTTGCGATCAGGAGGGCCCGGCCGTGGTACTTGTGGATGACGCCGGGCGCGGCCCTGGCCGCGGCGTCGCCGACGGGATCAAGCAGCGCGCCGGGCGGAACGTCACCTTCCACCAGCTGCGGCAGGACCTGCAGCAGCAACGGATCCCGGGGGTCGCCGCGGCGCATGCGTGCGACGAAGCCCGGTGGCACGCGCAGCGGGAACCCGGCGTCCTGCTCCGGCAACGAGGCGGCCAGGTGCGCCAAGCCGAGCTCGCGCAGCAGTGCGCCCGCATCCGTGACTGCCGTGCGCCACAGCACCTGCCAACGCGGCTGCGGCCCGGCGGCGCTTGCCGCTATCATTGTCGGTTCCGGTCACCGGGCGGTCCCGGTGTTCTGGACCATTCTACCTTGGCCGCCAGCGGCGGCCCCATGCTCCGGAGCATCCATGGCGACCTATGGCCTCAACGACGTCAAGAACGGCCTGAAGATCATTCTCGACGGCGAGCCCTATTCCATTGTCGAAGCCGAGTTCATCAAGCCCGGCAAGGGACAGGCGTTTACGCGCATCCGCATCCGCAACCTGCGGACCGGCCGCGTCACCGAAAAGACCCTCAAGGCGAACGAAACCGTCGAAGGCGCGGACGTCGTCGATACCGACATGCAGTACCTGTACAACGATGGCGAGTTCTGGCACTTCATGCAGCCGGACACCTTCGAACAGCACACCGCGGACAAGGCTCAGGTGGGTGATGCCGCCCAGTGGCTGAAGGGCGAGGAAACCTGCATCGTCACATTGTGGAATGGCACGCCGCTCGTGGTCACGCCGCCCAATTTCGTCGAACTCAAGGTGGTCGAAACCGATCCCGGCCTGCGCGGGGATACCTCCGGGGGTGGCGGCAAGCCGGCCAAGCTGGAAACGGGCGCCGTGGTTCGCGTGCCCTTGTTCGTGAACCAGGACGAGCTCATCAGGGTGGATACGCGTTCCGGCGAATACGTGGGTCGCGTGAAGTGAACCGGCAGCGCGCCGCCGCCGTGGCCTGCCGGCCTGGCGGTCGAGGGGGGCTGGCGTGAGCGGCCAGCCCCTGCCCGTTGACCTGGTTTTGCGGGCCCGATGGGTCGTGCCCGTGCAGCCGCTGGGCCAGGTCCTCGAGGACCACGCCGTGGTGGTGCATGAAGGGGCGGTGGTGGCATTGCTGCCCCATGGCGAGGCGACGGCACGCTTCGCGCCAGCCGAACGGGTGGATCTGGGCGAGCATGTCCTGGTCCCGGGGCTGGTCAACGCGCACACGCACAATCCCATGACCCTGTTGCGGGGCATGGCCGATGACATGCCCCTGATGACGTGGCTGCGCGAGCACATCTGGCCGGTCGAAGCGAGGGTTCTGGGTCCCGAATTCGTCCGTGATGGTGTCGAATTGGCCATCGCCGAAATGCTGCGTGGCGGCACGACCTGCGCGAATGAAAACTACTTTTTCCCGGACGTGGCGGCCGCAACCTACCGCGCCCATGGATTCCGCGCCGTTGTCGGCTTGCCGATCATCGAGTTTCCCAGCGCCTGGGCCCGGGATACGGATGAGTACTTCGCGCGGGCGTGCGAACTCGCCGACGCCCTGCGTGGTGATGCGCTGATTGGCGCGGCGTTTGCACCCCACGCGCCCTACACGGTCGGGGATGCCAGCTTTGCCCGGGTCCGCCTCCTGGCCGACCAGCTCGACCTGCCGGTGCACCTCCACCTCCATGAGACCGAGCAGGAGATCCGCGATTCGGTTCGCGAGCATGGCGTACGGCCATTGGCGCGGCTGGCAGGGATGGGCCTGCTCAACGACCGCTTGATCGCCGTCCACATGACGCAGTTGACCGGATCCGAGATCGCCCAGTGCGCGCAGGCAGGCGTTTCGGTGGTGCATTGCCCGGAATCCAACCTCAAGCTGGCCTCGGGTTTCTGTCCGGCCGACGCGCTGCACCGGGCTGGCGTCAATCTTGCGATCGGCACGGATGGTTGCGCCAGCAACAACGATCTGGACATGTTCGGTGAGATGCGGACGGCGGCGTTGCTGGCCAAGGCGGTCGCGCAGGATGCAAGCGCGATGGACGCCGCCAGCGCGCTGCATGCAGCAACCCTGGGCGGAGCGCGCGCGCTGGGCCTCGAATCGCGGATTGGCTCGATCGAGCCGGGCAAGCGAGCCGACCTGGTCGCGGTGCGGATGGATGAACTGGAAACGCAGCCGCTCTATCACGTGGTTTCGCAACTGGTGTACGCGACGCCGCGCGCCCAGGTCAGTGACGTCTGGATCGAGGGCCGCCGGCTGCTGCAGGATCGGCATCTGACCACCATCGATCGCGCAGCCGTCGCGCAGCGCGCCCGGCAGTGGCGCCAGCGCATCGCGACCATTTGAGGCCAAGCCATGAGCGAAGTGCAGGGCAACGTCGATCCCGCGGAGCTGCGCCGGTTTGCGGCCCATGCCTCGCGGTGGTGGGATGCCGACGGGGAAGCGCGGACGTTGCATGACTTGAATCCCGTGCGCGTTCGATGGATTGCGGATCATGTATCCCTCCAGGGTGCGCGGTTGCTCGACGCCGGCTGCGGCGGCGGGCTCCTGTCGGAGGCCCTCGCGCATCGCGGCGCGCACGTGACCGGCATCGACCTGACGCCCGAGCTCATCGAGGTCGCCAGGCTCCACCTGCATGAATCCGGGGTGCGGGTCGATTACCGGCTGCAGTCGGCCGAGGACCTCGCGCGGGCCGAGCCCGGTGCGTTCGATGCCGTCTGCTGCATGGAGCTCCTGGAGCACGTGCCAGACCCCGCGGCACTCGTGCAGGCGCTGGCGACGGCGCTCAAACCGGGTGGCACGCTGATTCTTTCCACCCTCAATCGGACGCCCTGGGCATTCGCCGGCGCCATCCTCGGCGCCGAATACGTGTTTCGCCTGCTGCCGCGCGGGACCCATCACTACGCGGGCTTCGTTCGTCCGAGCGAACTCGCGGCCATGCTCCGCGCGGCGGGGCTCGACCTGGTCGAGCTGGCGGGCCTGGCCTACGAGCCGCTGACGCGCCGCGCCTGGATCGTCGACCGCGTGGACGTCAACTACCTTGCCCTCGCGCGGAAGCCAGGGTGACCGTCAGGCTGGAGCGCCCGGACGGGGTGCTGTTCGACCTCGATGGCACGCTGCTGGACAGCGCGCCGGATCTCATCGCCGCGCTGGAGCGGTTCACGCACGGGCTCGGCGTGGCGATGCCCGATCCGGGGCGCGTGCGCGCCGTTGTCAGCGCCGGTGGCAGCGCCATCCTTCGTGCGGCCTGGCCCGATGCGTCGCCCGAGCGCATTGCGGCGTTGTTGCCTGATTACCTCGCGATCTACGCCGGCATGCTGGCGAAGCAGTCCACGCTCTTCCCCGGCATGGGCGCATTACTGGACGCGCTCGAAGGCGCCGGCCTGCGCTGGGGCATCGTGACCAACAAGATCGAGGCACTCACGTTGCCGTTGCTGGAGCAGCTGGGCCTGGCCCGGCGCGCTGGCGCCGTGGTCTGCGGCGATACCCTGGATCGCAAGAAGCCCGATCCGGCCCCTTTGCTGCACGCGTGTGCGCGCCTGGCCGTGCCGGCGGCGCGCTGCGTCTACGTGGGCGACGACCGCCGGGACGTCGAGGCCGCACGCGCGGCCCGCATGCGCAGCATCGTGGTCGGGTGGGGCTACGGCGTGGGCGAAGGCCCGGAACACTGGGGTCCGGACCTGCTGCTGCAGACGCCCGATGAACTTTTCGCGGCTCTGGGGCTGCAGCGGTGACGGAAGCCGCCGACAGCTACCTCGACGAGTGGCGGGCGGCTCGACCGCTGCGTGACCTGCTCATTCGCTTCATGCCCGTGGGCGAACGCGGGTTGCCGTTGCTGCTGTGCCTGCAATCCGAGCTGCTGGGGACGATCTACGCCGTCGATCCCGTCCCGGCTGCCGCCCGGCTCGATTGGTGGGCGCGGGAGCTCGCACGCTTCGGTTCGCCGGGCGCCGAACATCCGCTCAGCCGGGCATTGGCGGCCGACGCCCGAGCGGCGAGGGTGCCGGCAAGTTGGTGGCCGAAGGCGGCCGAGGACGTGCGTGCCGCCCTGGAGGCGCCCGCAAGCGCCCGCTTTGCCGACCAGTTGGCTGCGGCCGAGGCTGGCAGCGAGACCCTGGCGCGGATCGAGTCCACGTTTCTGTACGGACCCGGCGCCGATTTTGCCCGGACCCGGCGCCTGCAGGCCGTGCAGCAGCTGATCATCGCCCTGCTTCACGCACCGCGTCGCGCGGGCGGCGGCGCCCTGCCG
>JAJYPJ010000084.1 GCA_021795435.1 Pseudomonadota bacterium | reverse complement strand
AGCCAGACCGCCATCACCGTGGCGAACTGGCCGGCAATGGCAGTCATCCGCAGCCAGGCGAGCGTATGCACCAGCGCCCGCGGGCCGGTGCGGAACGGAGGTTCGCTGCGGTCCACGATGCGTGCCCGCCGCATCGGTTCAGGCCGCACTGTGGCTGCTGTGCGCGCTGGACAGCCGGCGCATCAGGGGTAGCACGATCAGTGCGATCAGCGTGCAGACCAGCGCCGCCCATCCGAGCTTGTTGAACAGGGCCGTATAGACGGGCAGCGTCTTCAACGGATCGACCAGGCTCTTGGGCACGCTGGCGAAGTTGGCCACGACCCCGCCCGCGTAGGACGAGATGCCGACGGCGACGAAGTAGGCGCCCATCATGAAGCCGCCCATGCGCGCCGGCACGTAGCGGGCGATCATCGCCAGCCCCAGCCCGCTGACCAGGAGTTCGCCCAGCGAATAGAACCCGTAGCCCCAGATCATGACCCACGACGACGTCTTGCCATCGGTCCCCGCGTAGTGCCCGGCTGCGCCGAAGAGAAAGAACCCGACCGCCACCATGAGGAAGCCGAGAACGAACTTGCCGGCAATGGACATGTCCTTGCCGCGCTTGCCCGCGCTCGTGTAGATCCACGCCAGCGGCGGGCTGAGCACGAAGATCCAGAGCGGGTTCAGCGCCTGGTACTGGGCGGGATTCCAGGTGAACAGATGGTAGCCGAACAGGTACTGGTTCCAGTCCACGTTGCGCAGCGCGAACAGCGCCAGCGAGGTGGACATCTGCTGGTAGAAAATGAAGAAGAAGATGGTCTGCACGACCAGGACCAGCGCCGCAATCAGGCCCGAGCGCTCGCTGTGGTCACTGGCGACGATCAGGTAGGCAAAGATGCCCAGCAGCACGAGGCCGGCACCGTAGACGAACACCTCCGCCAGCCATTCGTAATTCAGAACGATCGCCGATCCCGTTGCCAGCGCTGCGCCGGCCAGCAGCACCAGCAGCAGCCGGCCGACGGGCAACGGCTCTTCATCCGGCGCCGATCCGATGTGGCTCATGGCCTGACGCATGATGCCGTAATTCGCAAGGCCAACGGCCAGGCCCAGGGCACAGACCAGGAACGCGGCATGCCATCCGAACTGGTGCCCGTAGTGACGGTTGACATAGTCCTTGATCCACGGCGTGAGCAGCATCGAGAACGTGGACCCGATGTTGACCGCCATGTAGTAGATGGTGAACGCACTATCGATCTTGGAGTCATCGCCCTCGTAGATCTTGCGCACGAGGTTCCCGGAATTGGGCTTGAACAGGCCGTTGCCGACGGTGATCACGCTGAGTGCGCCGAACAAGGCCCAGGTGTTGTCGGTCGGCAGCCCCATCATCGCGTAGCCCAGACCGAGGATCACGGCACCGACCAGCATCGTTCGGCGCGTACCGAGGATCTTGTCGCCGACCCAGCCACCGATGGCGGGCGCCACGTAAATCAGCGCCGTGGCAGCGCTCCAGACCAGATTGGCGCGGTCATCGGTGAATCCAAGGCGCTGCACCATGTAGTAAACGATGAGCGCCTGCATGCCGTAAAAGCCGAAGCGCTCCCACATCTCGATCAGGAAGATCGTCGTGAACGAGCGTGTCTGCGAGGCGGGCTGGGCGACTGCGGCGGGAGTGGCCATGCGTGCTCCGTTGGGAAGGCGGGCTTGGAAGCCGCCGGGGGTCACCCCGCGGCTGGCGAAGCGTAACGCATGGCGGCGCGGACGGTGGCTACGCGGGTCAATCCTCGAATTCGACGCGGGCGGCTATGGCACAATTCGGGTCCCGAACCTTGCTTCCATGGGATCGCACCATGCTGGTCTTCGAGCACTCGCGTTCCGGCCGCGGCGCGGCCGCCCAGATGCCTCCGCCTTGCGAAGTGCCGGATGACATTCCTGCTGCGCTGCGCCGAAGTACGCCCGTCGGGCTGCCGGAAGTCTCGGAACTGGACGTGGTGCGCCACTACACGCGGCTGAGCCAGAAGAATTTCTCCATCGACACGAATTTCTATCCGCTGGGCTCGTGCACGATGAAGTACAACCCGCGCGCGTGCAATACGCTGGCGATGCTCGACGGGTTCGCCGAACGTCATCCCCATGCACCCGCAACGTTGAGCCAGGGGTTCCTTGCCTGCATGCACGAATTGCAGGAGATGTTGGCCGATGTGACCGGCATGCAGGGTGGCGTCTCGCTGACGCCGATGGCCGGCGCGCAAGGCGAGTTTGCCGGCGTCGCCATGATCATGGCCTACCATCGGCATCGGGGTGATCTCGCCCGCACGGAAATCATCGTGCCCGATGCCGCCCATGGCACCAATCCGGCGACGGCCACGATGTGCGGGGCCAGCGTGCGCGAGATCCCGACGCTCCCGGATGGTGATATCGACCTGGATGCGCTCAAGGCGGTTCTGGGCCCCGCGACCGCGGGCATCATGTTGACGAATCCGAGCACCATTGGCGTATTCGAGCGGCGCATCCGGGAAATCGCGCGGATGGTCCATGAGGCCGGTGGCTTGCTTTATTACGACGGCGCCAACCTGAATGCCATCCTCGGCAAGGTCCGGCCAGGCGACATGGGCTTCGATGCCATCCACATGAACTTGCACAAGACCTTTTCCACTCCGCATGGTGGTGGCGGACCCGGCGCGGGCGCGGTGGGTGTTTCGCAACGACTGGCTCCATTCCTCCCCGTCCCGATCGTGGACAAGCGCTCCGATGGGCGCTATGGCTACGCAGGCAAGACCGAGCGGCCATTGTCGATCGGCCGGCTGTCGGCATTTGCCGGCAATGCCGGCGTCCTCCTGCGTGCCTACGTCTACGCGCGCCTGCTCGGACGCGAGGGCATGCGCCGCGTGGCGGAATATGCGACGCTCAATGCGAACTACCTGGCGACCGCGCTCCGCCAGGCCGGCTATACCTTGGCTTACCCCAAGCGCCGCGCCAGCCACGAGTTCATCGTCACCGTGGCGCCGCAAAAGAAGGCGACGGGCGTCACGGCCCTCGATTTCAGCAAGGCGCTGCTCGACCATGGCATCCACGCGCCGACCAACTATTTTCCGCTGCTGGTCCCGGAATGCCTTCTGATCGAGCCCACCGAGACCGAGAGCAAGGACACGCTCGACCGGTTTGTTGCCGTCATGACGGGGTTGCTGGAACAGGCGGGGAGCGATCCGGAGGCCCTGCGCCAGGCACCGCGGACCACGCCCGTGCGGCGGCTGGACGACGTGAAGGCGGTGAAGGACCTCGACGTCGCGTGGCGCGGCAGCGCCGCCTGATCCGTGGTCGATGCCCGGCGAATCGGAAGCATTGCGCCGCGCGGGCCGCGCGGCATGTGGCGCGCGCTCCGCTGGTCGCTTCAAGGCATCCGCGAGGCGTGGCGCCTGGAGTCCTCGTTCCGGCTCGAGGTCTACCTGTTCGCCGTGCTGGCGCCCCTGGCGCTCTTGCTGGGGCAGGGTGGCCTGCAGAAGGCGGTGTTGCTGGGAAGCCTGCTGCTGGTGCTTGCGGCCGAACTCCTGAATTCAGCCATCGAAGCCGTGATCGAGCGCTACGGCGCCGAGCACCATGAACTGGTCGGTCGCGCCAAGGATATGGGCTCTGCAGCCGTCTTCGTGTTGATGCTCAACGTCATCTTCACCTGGCTGCTGGTGCTGTTACCGCGCTGCGTCGGCGGGTAGGGCTCCGGAGGCCCGGTTGCGCAGGCCGGCCTGCAGTTCACGCGGGTGCGTGATGGGCGCGCGGCAGGTGAAGCCTTCGCACCAGTACGCGACGCCACCCGGTTCGTACGCGCGCGCCGCCAGGGTTGGCGGCAAGTCGGCCGCGCCGTCGGGAATGACGTAGCACTCGAACCCGCGTGGCAGCCGCCGCACGGCGTCCTGCCAGTCCCCCAGGTCACTCGGGGCTGCGCGCACGATGATCTGGGGTGGCGGATGTTGCAGGTGGCGCCATGCCCTCAACAAGGTTGCGCCGGCAGCCGGATGGCTGCCCAGCGACGACAGGCCAGCGGAGAGGGCGCGGCGCGCAACGTCCATCCAGCGGGATTCTCCGCGCAGATGGCCCAATTGCATCAGCGCGGTGGCGGCCACGGCATTGCCGCTGGGCTGGCTGGTATCCTCGAAGCCGCGCTGGCGGCCCATCGGAGCCTGGTGCTCCGGGGCGCTGAAGAAGAAGCCGCCCCGCTCGGCATCCTCGAAGTGTTCGCCCAATGCCTGGGCCAATGAAGTCGCCCAGACGAGGTCGGCATCACGCCATTGCAAGCCAAGGGACTGCAGGAGGGCATCCAGGAGATAGGCATGGTCGTCCAGGAAGGCGCGCATGCCGCTCGTGCTGTCCGCCTGCGCAACCAGGACGCCGTTTCGCCAGGCCATGTCGCGGAGGGCATCCAGCGCCGACCGTGCCGGAGCGGCCAGCGCGGCATCATCGAGCATCCGGGCAGCACGAAGCGCCCCAGCGATGGCGAGCGCGTTCCACCCGGTCAGCGCCTTGTCGTCGCGCGCCGGCGGTGGACGCTCGCTGCGGGCCCGCAGGAGCGCCCCGTCCACTGCGGACTCTGTCGAATCGCCCTGCAACCGCGCGTCGGGCGGAATTCGCAGGTGCCACGCGCGACCCTCGAAATTGAACGGGCGATCGAAACCGAACCGCCGCGATGCGACGGCCACCTCGTTGGCGCCAGGCAATGCGGCAGCCACCAACGCGGGGGTCCAGACATAGTAGGCCCCCTCGCCACCCGGGCTGTCCGCGTCCAGTGAACTGGCCCAGAGTCCCTGGGGGAGCGCCAGGGTGGATTGCACCCAATGCGCGCAGGCGCGAGCAACGTGTTCGTAATCCATCCGGTCCATCAGTCGCGCCGCGCCGGCATACAGCGGGATCATCTGGGCATTGTCGTAGAGCATCTTTTCGAAATGCGGGATGGTCCAATCGTCATCCACGCAGTAGCGGAAGAAGCCGCCGTCGAGCTGGTCACGCAGGCCACCCCGTGCCATGGCATCCAGCGTCGTCTGGACCATGACGCGTGCAGTTGCGGCGTCCGGCGCGTCGTCGGCGACCAGATCGAGCCACAGTTCGAGCTCCGTGCAGCGGGGAAACTTGGGTGCCCCGCGGTGGCCACCGTGGTTGCTGTCGAATTGCGCGGCGAACTGTTCCATGGCGAGCGGCATCGGATCGGCGTCCGCATTCGCGGCACCAGCACTGGACAGTTCGC
>JAJYPJ010000008.1 GCA_021795435.1 Pseudomonadota bacterium | reverse complement strand
CGCGTTGCCGACATCAGCTTGGCCGAATTCGGCCGCAAGGAAATTGATATCGCGGAACACGAGATGCCCGGATTGATGTCCATTCGCGCGAAATACGCGCCGCAGCAGCCATTGAAGGGTGTCCGCATCACGGGCAGCCTGCACATGACCATCCAGACCGCCGTGCTGATCGAGACACTCAAGGATCTCGGTGCCGATGTGCGATGGGCATCGTGCAACATCTTCAGCACCCAGGACCATGCTGCTGCTGCGATCGCTGCTGGCGGTACGCCGGTATTCGCTTGGAAAGGCGAAACGCTGGAAGAGTACTGGGACTGCACGTTGGCGGCGCTCAGCTTCGGCAGCGGAAAGGGTCCGCAGTTGGTCGTCGACGATGGCGGTGACGTAACCCTGCTTATCCACAAGGGTTATGAACTAGAGAATGGCAGTGATTGGGTCGAGACCTCGTCATCGAGCCACGAGGAGCAGGTGATCAAGGACCTGCTCCGGCGCGTCGCCAGAGAGCGGCCCGGCTTCTGGCACAAGGTCGTTGCCGAGTGGAAGGGTGTGTCCGAAGAGACGACGACTGGCGTCCATCGCCTCTACCAGCTTGCCGAGTCGGGCAAGCTGCTCGTTCCTGCGATCAACGTCAATGATTCGGTGACCAAGAGTAAGTTCGACAACCTTTATGGTTGCCGAGAATCTTTGGCAGATGGCCTGAAGCGGGCCATGGATGTGATGCTTGCCGGCAAGGTAGCCGTGGTCTGTGGCTATGGGGACGTCGGCAAGGGTTGCGCCCACAGCCTGCGCGCGTACGGAAGCCGCGTAATCGTCACCGAGATCGATCCCATCTGCGCGCTGCAGGCGGCCATGGAGGGCTTCGAGGTAACGACGGTCGAGGAGACCCTCGGGACGGCGGACATTTACGTGACGACGACCGGCAACCGCGACATCATTACGCTCCAGCACATGCTGGCCATGAAAGACCAAGCCATCGTCTGCAATATTGGCCACTTTGACAATGAGATCCAGGTTGATCTCCTCAACGACAGCGGCGCCGAAAAGCTCAACATCAAGCCTCAGGTGGACAAGTACACATTCGGCGACGGCCACTCGATCTTTCTCTTGGCCGAGGGCCGCTTGGTCAATCTTGGCTGTGCCACCGGCCACCCCAGCTTCGTGATGTCAAACAGCTTCAGTAACCAAACGCTTGCACAAATCGACCTGTGGGCAAACAGGGACTTCTACGAACCCAAGGTTTACATCCTTCCCAAGAAGCTCGACGAAGAGGTCGCGCGGCTGCACTTGGACAAGATTGGCGTCAAGCTGACCCGCCTGACGACAGCGCAAGCCGATTACCTGGGTGTACCCGTGGACGGACCATTCAAGCCATCCCACTATCGCTACTGAGCGGTGCCGCGGGCGGCATGCCCATGTCGCCCGCCTTCGGCGGGGGATGCGAGCGCCATGGGTCGTTGCTCAGGCAATGGCCATCACGTCGGCCAGCAACGCCTGGGCCGTCAACTCGGGACCGGCACCCGCGCCCTGGATGACGAATGGCCGATCGCCATAGCGTTCGGTATGAAGCACAAACAGGTTATCGGAACCCTGGAGCCTTGCAGCAGGATGCTCCGCGGGCACCTCGACCAAGCCGACGCGCGCACGACCGTTATCGTCGATGCGCGCCAAGTGTCTTAGCACGCAGCCTTTGCTATGCGCACGCGCATGCCGCGCTGCGATGACCTCGTCCATGGCGACCGCGCTCGCCAGAAAGTCGTCCGTCGGGAGGTTCCGGAGTCCTTCCGGCACCAGATCGTCCACCTCGACGTCGCAGCGATCCAGCGGATTGCCGCTGGTGCGCGCCAATATGAGGAGTTTGCGCACGACATCTTCGCCCGACAGATCGATACGCGGATCAGGTTCAGTGAATCCGAGTGCGTGGGCATCACGAAGCAGTGCGGAAAAAGCCCTGCTACCGTCATATTGGTTGAATAGCCACGACAAGGTTCCCGAGAACACGCCCTCGATGCCTAGCAACCGATCACCGCACGCGCGCAGCCGCCGCAGCGAGGAAAGCACCGGCAGACCCGCGCCCACCGTCGCGGCATCCCCGTAGCGGCAACCCTCCTCACGAGCCGCCTCAACGTCTCTCCAGTCCCGCAAGGTGCCGCCCAAAAGGCACTTGTTCGCGGTGACGACGTGATAACCGCGGGCGAGCCAATGCGCATGACGTCGCGCGACGGCCTCGCTTGCGCTGGCATCAACCAAAACCCGATGCGTCGCACCACTGGCATCGAGCGCCGCCAACAACGTCGCATCATCGCGGGAACTGCTCAATTCGCTCGGAAACGTGCCCAAACCAAGTTCGGGCCGTGCCCGGGAAGTCATCCACTGGACCCGGGAATTGGCCACTCCAACCAGACGAAGCTGCGCTGGCCTCAGCGCGTCAAGCAAACCCATCAGTGCGCTGCCAACCTGCCCCATGCCAATCAGGACGATGGCATAGTCGCCACCGGATGCATGCGGCATCCGCTTCATGCGGGCGTTCATGCGATCGCCCCGGCCATGAGCGAATGTCCGCGCTGATGTTCAACCGGGGTCCGGCCAACGACGCCGGAACTGGGCCATGCAGACTCGTCACACTGGCCAAGAAGGCACTGAAGGATCCCGTTCACCGCCACGTGCCAGTTGCGCGAGCTCGCCATCTGAGTGAATGTCATCGCGCGAGCATCAGGCAGATTCACGCAACGCCGCCTCAAGCACGTGCCCCATCGCCGAATGCTCCTTCAGAAACGCATCATGTCCGTAATCCGAGTCGAGCACGTGCAATTCGCATCGCGCCCCCAAGCCAGCCTGTAGCGCGCACAGGTCCGCCACGGGCACAATCTGGTCCGTGTTGATCCCAATCAGGGTCGATGGAACACGCACTTCGGTCGGATCGATTCGATGAAGATCAATCGATTCGGAAAGCGAGATGAAGCGCGATGCACTGAAGTGCCGCGTGAACCGCCGCCCAGCCTCTTCCATCCAATCCTGCGAAGCAACGCGAACGCCCTCGACGCCAAGTACGGGTGCTGACCGAAACCGCTTGCCCATTTCCCGCGGGGACCGATAGCCGATCATGGCCAATTGCCGAGCCAGGGCCAGGCCCGTCCCGACGTCTCCATGGGCCCCCGCGAGACGGACAATGTTCCGCTGGATCGCGCGAAGCGCCGAAGCCTGCGGGTGCGCCCGATGCGCCCCGGCAATCGCGATCAGGCGCTCGACCTTGCGCGGATGGGCCGCCGCAAAGGCGAGGCCAACCATGGCGCCATAGGATGATCCCACCAGCGCATGAAGTCGGCTGATCCCCAACGCATCGAGGACCCCCGCGAGAACCGATGCCTGATCGATGGTCTCGACCGCGGGCGCCTCGACATCGTCGGCGTCGATCCAGTCGAAAGACAGGATCCGCCAGCGCGCCGCATCCAGCGCGGCGCCATGCCTTGTTTGACCGTTCCACCATCCGCCCTCACCGGCGACCTGACGGTCCGCCGATATGCCTCCCAGCACGGCGACGCAGGGCGCGTCGGCGGGCCCATGCAGTCGCCAAGCCACGCGCACCACGCGCGCGGCTGGAGCGTGCACGCCTTGCAGTCGCAGCGCCAGGCGGCCATCTCGCCAGCCCATGCCTTTGGTCGCGCCATTGACGGATCCGTCAACGGCCTCGTTTTCGCCGCACTGTGCGATTGAAACGACTGGCTGCGCGTCAACAAGACTCATACTGGCCTCCGGATCACCAGACCACGGACCGGAAGCGCGCAGCGCAGCCTTCTGCGCCCGCCCATCTTCCGGAACGTGCAGCACGCACGTTCCGCAGGAATTGGCACCTTGCGCACCGCGCTGGTTGCCCCGGCTTCAAAGGGCCTGCCCCTCTGCCGGTCTGGATGAGTGAAGCCACTGTACGGGCACTACATGGCCATGTCAATGGCCGTCCGGACGTCTAAACGTCTGGATTACGCTGTTTATCGTCGATCGATGTCGAATGACCATCACCGACATTGCGGCGCAAAACGCCAGCCGAAGCAGGGCCGTCGTCACGGCGCGAACGCCATCGCGGCATGAGGGTCGATGCGCAACCGGGATCGGGCGTGCGAGCGAGGCCCATGGCGCATCACTGGGCGTGTCTCGGCATATAATGTGGGGTTACATTTCAATTGAAAGCCGCATGACTGCCCTCATCGACGAAATCCACCGGCGCCGCACGTTCGCGATCATTTCCCACCCTGACGCGGGCAAGACGACGCTTACGGAAAAGCTTCTTCTGTTCGGCGGAGCTATTCAGATGGCCGGTTCGGTGAAGGGTCGGAAGGCATCTCGCCATGCAACCTCGGACTGGATGGCGCTGGAGAAGGAGCGCGGCATTTCCGTCACCAGTTCCGTCATGCAGTTTCCCTATGCGGGTCGCATCGTCAACCTTCTAGACACGCCGGGGCACGCCGATTTCTCGGAAGATACCTACCGAGTCCTCACTGCCGTGGACTCAGCCTTGATGGTGATTGACGGTGCCAAGGGCGTTGAGGAGCGGACGATCAAGCTCATGGACGTGTGCCGCCTCAGAAACACGCCGATCATGGCGTTCGTCAACAAGCTCGACCGGGAAGGGCGCCTGCCGATCGATCTGCTGGACGAGATTGAATCGGTATTGAAGATCCAGTGCGCCCCCGTCACGTGGCCGATTGGAATGGGATCCAGCCTCCGTGGCGTCTACCACTTGCTTCACGACGAGGTCCACCTTTACGAGCCTGGACGCAATTTCACGCGGCAGGATTCGACGATTTTCAATGGCCTCGACGATCCATCGCTGCGCGAACGTATCGGCAGCCAGGCACTGTCCGAGTTGAAGGACGAACTCGAATTGGTTCGAGGCGCATCACATGCCTTTGATGCCGATGCATATCTAGCGGGACGTCAGGCGCCGGTGTTTTTTGGATCAGCGGTCAGCAATTTTGGCGTGCAGCTTCTGCTCGACTTTTTCGTGGAGAACGCGCCATCGCCGCAACCTCGTGCCACCAGGACGCGGCCGGTCCAGCCCGAAGAAGAGTCCTTCAGTGGCTTTGTTTTCAAGATCCAGGCGAACATGGATCCCCTGCATAGGGACCGCGTCGCATTCCTGCGGGTCTGCTCCGGTCGCTATGTGCCTGGAATGAAGGCGCTGCAGGTACGCACGGGCAAGGAAGTGAAATTGGCCAACGCGCTCACCTTCATGGCATCGGAGCGGGACATCGCGCAGAGCGCCTGGCCTGGAGATGTCATTGGACTCCACAACCACGGCACCATCGCCATTGGCGATAGCTTCACCGACGGTGAGCAACTCGCTTTCACCGGCATTCCCAATTTCGCGCCCGAACTATTCCGGCGGGCGCGGCTACGTGATCCGCTGAAGCTCAAGCAACTCCAAAAAGGACTGGCCCAGCTGTCCGAGGAGGGGGCAACGCAGTTCTTCCGACCGCTCATGTCCAATGATCTGGTTCTTGGCGCTGTCGGCGTCCTGCAGTTTGACGTGGTGGCCTACCGCCTCAAGGATGAGTATGGCGTCGATGCCGCGTTTGAGCCCGTTGCCGTGAACACGGCGCGCTGGATACATTGCGGCGACGCGCGCATGCTCGACGAATTCCGCGAGAAAAACGCCATGAACCTGGCAATCGATTCAGCGGGCGAGCTGGTGTACCTGGCACCCTCGCGCGTCAATCTGCAACTGACGGAAGAACGGTGGCCGCGCGTCTCGTTTTCCGCAACACGCGAACATGCGGGGTCGCGCGGCGAATGACGCAGCGCATGCCTGACTCGTCACCGGCGCCACGGAATGGTCGGAGGACGCGAGGTCAGCGGCTTGGCGCCGTGAAACCGGTGGCACCCTCCCTGCGTCGCGCCGTCGCTGCCTCCAGGTCGAGCGGATCGAAGTCGTCCACGTTGATAAATTCGGCCCCTGCTTCGCGCAAGTGCTTCAGCAATTGCCCTTCCTCCGCGGTGAGCGCACCCGACTGGACGACTTGGTCGACTTGCCCGGCATAGTCGTGGCTCGCCGTCCGCATGGATTTGAGCGCCTTGATGAACTTGCGTTCGACGGGCTCCGCAGCCACCACCTCGGGCAGTAATGCGTGCAGGCGACCTACCGGATTGTTGTCCGTGGGCGTCAGGTAGCACCATTCGAGCAAAGCGTCGCGAGCAGCCCCTGGAGCAGTGATCGCAGCCGCTACGCGGCGACCCAAGCGGTCGGAGGGTGGAACCTCGCGATGCCCCAGGGGGAATACCAGGAAGCGAAGCAGCCATGCCACGGGGCGAATCGGGTAATTGCGAATGACCCCGTCCAGCGCATTTTGCAGGCGCCAGATGCTCTCGTGAAAGGCGAAGGAGAAAAGCGGCCGCTCCGCGTCCGGGCGACCCTCGTCCTCATAGCGCTTCAGGAGCGCGCTTCCGATGTACAGGTAGCTGTGCACATCCCCCAGCCTCGCGGAAAGCTTTTCCTTGAACTTCAGACGGCCACCGAGCGTGCCCATGGCGACGTCAGCGCAAAGGGCAAGCGCAGCCGAATAGCGATTGAGCTTCCTGTAGTAGCGACGGATGTGCGAATCCCCCGGCGCGTAGCTGAGGCGACCAAGCGAGAGTGCGAGCACGAAGCTGCGAACGGCATTCGACAGGCCGAAGCCAATATGTCCGAACAGGGCCGCATCGAAGTCATGCAGGGCCTTGCGGCGATCCGGCTCGGCAATGGCGGTCATTTCCTTAAGGACCCAAGGGTGGCATCGAATCGCCCCCTGGCCGAAGATCATGAGCGACCGAGTCATGATGTTCGCACCCTCAACCGTGATGCTGATTGGTGCACCTTGCCAGTTCCGACCGAGGTAATTGGATGGACCCAGAATGATTCCCTTGCCGCCATGGACGTCCATGGCATCGCGAACCACTTCACGACCGATTTCGGTCGCATGGTACTTGGCGATGGCGGACGTGACGGCGGGCTTCTCGCCTCGATCGACTGCCGCAGCCGTCGAACGCGAAAGTGCCGTCACGAGATAGCTCATCCCACCAATGCGGCCAAGGGCTTCCTCGACACCTTCAAAGCGGGCGATTGCAAGCCCGAATTGTTTGCGCAACCGTGCATAGGCGCCCGTCGCTGCGACCGCAAGCCGCGTGAATCCGGCAGCGTTCGACGGCAGTGAAATCGCGCGCCCCACCGAAAGGTTCTCGACCAGCATGCGCCATCCCTGCCCAGCCATCGCAGGGCCGCCGATAAGCTGGGTTAGCGGCACAAATACGTCCCGGCCTCGCACCGGGCCATTCTGGAACGGAATGTTCAGCGGAAGATGGCGGCGGCCCACATCCAGGCCCGGCGTGTCCCGCGGAATCAGGGCGAGCGTGATCCCGCGATCCTCCGCATCGCCGATCAGATGATCCGGATCGAAGAGCCTGAAGGCCAGTCCGATGATTGTGGCAACCGGTGCCAGCGTGATGTAGCGCTTGTCAAAAGTCAGTCGTACGCCGAGAACCTCCTGGCCTTGCCACGGTCCCTTGCACACAAGACCGAAGTCGGGGATGGACGTTGCGTCGGAACCGGCGTACGGGCCGGTCAGGGCAAAGCAGGGGACTTCACGACCATCCGCAAGACGAGGGAGATAGTAGCTTTTCTGTTCATCGGTTCCGTAGTGAAGCAGCAACTCTGCTGGCCCGAGCGAGTTGGGCACCGCGATGGTCGAAGACGCCGTCGGACAGATGCTCGACACCTTCTGAAGAACCGCCGAGTGCGCGAGCGCTGTAAAGCCCAGCCCCCCGTAGCGCTTGGGAATGATCATCCCGAAGAATCGCTCGCGCTTGAGGAATGTCCATACATCCGGCGGCAGGTCAGCCCATTCATGGGTGATTCGCCAGTCATCAAGCATGGCGCACAGCTTCTCGACAGGGCCATCAAGAAAGGCCTGCTCTTCGGCATTCAGCTGCGGCCGCGGCTCCGCCAAGAGCTTTCGCCAGTCAGGACGCCCGGAGAACAACTCGGCCTCGAAGCCAACCGTGCCTGCATCAAGGGCCGTTCGCTCCGTCTCCGAAAGCCGCGGCAAGGCACGCGCAAATGCCTCCAGCAACGGGCCACTGAACAGCATGCAGCGTACCGACGGCATGCTGAATGGCCATGTCAGCAGCGCAGTGAGTGTGATCGCAAGCATCGCGGCGCGCAGATCCGCGATGGCGAACGCCAAGGCACCCGCCAATACAATGCAGACCAAAGACCAGTGGGAGGCGTCCATCCGCCGGAACGCGGCCAAGAGGCTCCACATCAATAGCGCCAGGAGGATCACTGCGATGGTCATGGTTGTGTTGCTCCCGATTTCATGCCGGACAGTCCGCGCAGGAAGCCTCCCAGCGCACTGACGAAGGCATCGTTGGCGTCACCGACAAGCGTATGCGTGGCACCTGTGACGCGGATGTGCACGGCCGCCGGCAACAACGCGAGGAACTCCTCGACGGTATGTTCCGAAACCACATCGCTTGCCGCGCCGGAAAGGAGAAGTGTCGGCACGCGGATGCGGCGCGTTGCTTCAAGCAGCGCGCGCTGCCGCAAGGGGCCTTCGCGCTCGACGACATCCAGCAGCGACGGATCCCAGTGCCACCGCCAACGACCGTCCGGTCCTTCATGAAGGAGCTCGCGCAGCCCCGCCTCGTTCTTGCGGCCACTCCGGTGCGGCAGATAGTCCGCGACCGCTTGCGTGGCCTCTGCAAAATTGTGAAATCCTTCGGGATGCATTCGCATGAACTTCAAAATGCGCGCGACGCCCGCCGGCTCCCATCGCGGCGTGATATCCACCAAGGCCAACGCCGAAAAAGGGGTTGGCCGTTGTTGTTCACCGGCAACAGCGATCCCCAGCAAGCCGCCCATCGAGGCACCGACCAACACCGGCGGCGACCGCTGCGCTTCGGCCAGCGCGCGCAGATCGTCCGTGAACTGCTCGAAGTGGTACGCGCCACTGACGACGCGACCGCTATCCCCATGACCCCGCGCATCGAAGCTCACACACTGCCAACCTGCGCGCGACAGGGCCGCCGCAGCGCCCCGCCATGCCTGACGCGTCTGTCCGAACCCGTGGGCAAACAGCAGCACTGGTGCATCCGGCGCGCCACGCCTCTCGACCGCGAGCTCGAGACCATCGGGCGCAACAAACCGCTCCAGAAGCACTGGTGGCATTGCGTCGAGCGTAGCCATGCTTTGCCAGACAGGATGATCGCGCGATCGGGCGACCAGTTTGCGGGTCCGGGGCGTACGGATCAATACGGACGCGTATGGACATACCCGCCTTTTCGCCGTACGATGCGTCCATGAACAGTATGGTAATGACCGCTGCTGCATCCGAGCGACGCAGATTAAGCGCGGAAGACTGGCAGCGGGCCGCGCTTGAAGCAATCGCCGACGGAGGCGTCAGCGCCCTCAACGTCGAGGGGCTAGCGCGCAAGCTGGGGGTGACCAAGGGCAGTTTCTACTGGCATTTCGACAGCCGGGAGGCGTTGCTGGATGCCGCGCTCCGCCGCTGGGAATCGGACGTGGAAACCGAATTGACCAGTGATGCCGAGATGCCCCACGAGCCTCGCCAGCGGCTGCGCATCCTGTTCCGGCGCATCGCCCATGAAGTGCAACCCCATCGGGTCTATGCCGCACTGCTGCGCGCACTCGATCATGCCAAGATCCAGGCATTGATGGCGCGAGTCTCGCAGCGGCGCATGGACTTTCTTGCTCTGGCCTATCGGCAGGCGGGCATGGACCGCGCTGCAGCTAGCCACCGGGCACGCCTGACCTATGCGGCTTATGTCGGCTTCCTGCAGATGAACGTCCATCTCGGGGTGCCGCGCCTCAACCAGGCCGACTACGACGCCTATGTGGAACACGTGATCGAGACGCTCATTTCGGAGTGACTTGAGGTCGGACGAGGCCGGCCTGAAAGCGTTTTCAGCGGGCCTGCCCGTTGCAGTGCGGCGTGAATGCCTCTGCGCAGGGCGGTTAAGGTGAAGCGCATGTTCACCGCCTTCATTCTTCCATGACCACCACGCATGCTGCTCTTTCGCGATGGGTCGACCAAGTGGCCGGGTTGACCTGTCCGGACCGCATCCATTGGTGTGACGGCTCGCCGGGCGAATATGACGCGCTGCTGGCGCAGATGCTGGCAAGCGGGGAATTGCATCCATTGGAAGGTCGTTCGCACCCGAATTGCTACCTGCACCGGTCGCACCCCGACGATGTGGCGCGCGTCGAGCACCTGACCTATATCTGCACCAGCCAGCGCGAGGACGCCGGGCCCAACAACCTTTGGATGGACCCCACCGAAGCCCACCGCCGGATGGACGCGCTGTATGCCGGCTGCATGCGGGGGAGAACGCTGTACGTGATCCCCTACTGCATGGGCCCGATCGAATCTCCACTCGCACGCTGTGGCGTCGAGATCACCGATAGTGCCTATGTCGTTGCCAATATGCGCATCATGACGCGCATGGGATCGGCAGCCCTTCGACGCATCGAGCGAGAGGGCACGTTTATCCGTGGCCTGCACTCCACAGGCGAACTCGATCCGGAACGCCGATTCATCATGCATTTTCCCGAGGAGCTCAGCATCCAGAGCTATGGCTCCGGCTACGGTGGAAACGCATTGCTTGGCAAGAAGTGCCACGCACTGCGCATCGCATCCTGGCAAGCTCGCAACGAGGGATGGCTGGCGGAACACATGCTGATCGTCGGCGTGCAGGAGCCAAGCGGACGGACGCACTACGTCGCAGCGGCGTTCCCCAGCGCTTGCGGGAAGACGAACCTGGCCATGCTGGTGCCACCCGAACCCATGCTCAAGGCGGGCTGGAAGGTGTGGACCGTTGGCGATGACATCTGCTGGATGCGGCCTGGACCGGATGGACGGCTTTGGGCCATCAATCCGGAGGCAGGATTCTTCGGCGTTGCGCCAGGAACCAGTTCCCGAACCAATCCAAATGCGCTGGCCATGCTCCACCGGGATGTCATCTTCACCAACGTGGCAGTGACCGCGGACGGACAGCCTTGGTGGGAAGGCCTGGACGCTCGAAAACCTACCCTCGATTGGCGGGGACAGGCATTCGATCCTGCATGTGGACCCGCCGCGCATCCCAATGCCCGATTCACCGTCAGCGCGCGTCACTGCCCAAGCCTCTCGCCGCAGGCCGAGGGAGCGTCCGGCGTACCGATCAGCGCGATCATTTTCGGCGGGCGCCGTGCGAACCTAGTGCCCCTCGTCATGGAAGCACGCGACTGGGCTCACGGAGTGCTCATGGGGGCATCCATGGGCTCCGAAACCACCGCTGCCGCCACCGGTACGGTCGGTGTCCTCCGTCGCGATCCCATGGCCATGAAACCTTTTTGCGGCTATCACTTTGGCGACTACTTCGCGCACTGGCTGAGTTTCGACAGGCCTGGCATGCGCTTGCCGCGAATATTTCACGTCAATTGGTTCCGCAAAAGCGACGATGGCAAATTCCTGTGGCCGGGCTACGCGGAAAACCTGCGGGTACTGGACTGGATCGTCCGCCGTTGCGACCACCGGGCGGAAGCGCACGAGACACCCGTTGGCCTGCTGCCGACCACCCGGGATCTCGATCTGCGCGGACTGGACGTGTCACCGAGCCACCTCAGTGAATTGCTCCGGGTCGACTCGGCTGGATGGCTGCGCGAACTGGAACAACTGGCCGATGATTTTGAGGCGTTTGGCGATCGCATGCCGGAAAGGCTCGACAAGGATCGGCGCGCCATGATCGCCATGCTGCGTGGTGAAGTTGCGCCTGCGCGCCGCACTGCCAGCTGAGGGCGCGTCCCTCTGCAACTAGCTTGCCTGCCAGGTCGCCAATTGAGGGAGCCATTCAACGTAATGCCGGGAATGGCCCACCGATCCGGCGTGGATGGGCTGGCGCACCTGCCAGAGACTGGCACTGGTAATGGGCCCCTGATGATGTACATCGCCATCGGCCTGCCGAGGCGGTTGCAGTCCCAGGAAGTGCCAGGCACGTTCAAGCGTGCAATCGGGTGAAAGCACGAAGTCTTCATACTCAATCGTCAGGATCCGCGATGGCCACCGCCTCACCATTGTCCCGTGGAGTACAGCCACATCGGCTTGGACTCTCGCGATGTCCTCGAACCGATGGGCATAGGCATAGTCCAAATGGGCAAAGGACTGGCTCCACTGGGAGAGCGCATTGTCTGCGGGAGCCCTTCGACACCAGAGCACTCGCGTCTCGGGATCCAGCGAAAAGGCTGTTTCCAAAGCCAACAGATTGAATGGGTTGTTGTCGATGTAGCCGGCTGCTCCGGGTTGGTCATCCTGACGCAAGTGCGCGTGCCACAGCTCGCTGGCGGCGGTGAGCAACTCGGGGGTTCGGGGCTGCGCGGCAAGCAGGTCGTGGACATGGAGCAGGAAGGGCATTTCTCCCCGATTGCGCAGCGCCGGATGGCGCGCCAGTCGATCCGCCAATAAAGTCGTCCCGCTGCGCGGAAGGCCCACGACGAGCACGGGAGTCCACGCCCTGGCCACCCCGCGGTGACCACTTTCACTCGGCTGCCGCGCCTGATCGACGCGCCGCTTCCACTTGCTATCGTCCCAGCCAGTGGTCAGCAGCGACCAACGATGCGCTTGCTCCCAGGCAGCCACGGCATCGCCATAGGCCTCCGTATCATCGAACAATTTCCCGAGAGCAAATCCCAGCGCAGCGCGGGTGCGCGGGGCCCATCGCTGGTCAGCCAGGGCCGCCTCCAGAAGCGTCCGATCCGAATGATCCCGGTTGGAGTAACGCTGCAAGTGAGCGAGAGCCGGAAGGACCTGCCATTCATCGAGATCCACGCCGGCACGCCAGGCAGCGAGCAACTTCTCACGCGCACCGGCAAAGTCGCCGAGGACATGGCACAGGCTGCCCATCAGTGCCAGGAGCCGGGGAGTGGAAATCCCGTTCTCGAACACCGAGGCTAAATAGTTCAGCGCGTCCGCCGGCCTGTGCGCCTGCTTCGCGAAGAGCGCGACCTCGTAGGCTGCCGAGGCATCGTCGGGAGACGCGTATGCACTGAACAGGTGCCGACAGGCCGCGTCGTACCGGCCCTGATTACGCAGGAGTCGCGCATGCTCCCAGTTTGCGTTCCATGATGGATCTGCGGTCGACATGGTCGTCTTTGCCGGTGCTCGCCTCACCCAGAAATCCCGATTGCATATCGAAGGCTAACTGCCACTACGACGGTATCCCCCGCACTTCCACTTCCACGCCATCCGTTTCCCCCTGTTGTGCCGACAGGCGGTTGCAGGCAGACCAGCGTTCACCCACGATTCCGGCGTCCCCGGCAAGGACGCCAGCGGCGATTGGCGTGGCCGATTCACGCATCAAGCGCCGAGCGACCGTGATGCCTGCACTCGCGATCCACCATGGCGCACATCCATTCGGCCGCTCCGACGGCGCGATGAGCCTGGATCAGCGATATCACTGGCTCCTCCCTATCGTGCCATCCGCCAAGAGCGAATTGATCTTGGACCAAAGCTCCTCATTTGCGTGCGCATATGGGCGCCAGCGGCCTATGGAATCCCTGCGCAACGGCTCGGCAACTTGCGCGTAGCTGGGTGTGCTGATCAACCCTCGCTGCCGCGCGTGACTCGCAAACGCCAGCATGGGCGATACAGACTCGACTTTCAACCACGCGGCAAGTCGAGCCAGCGTGGACTCGGGCTCCTGAATTAGGGACTCATAATCGACGACCTGCACGGCAAGTGACAACTCACGCGCCTGCGTCCAGAACTGATGATGGAAGTCCCGCCAGGACTGAGCCAAGGCCGGCAGATCGGCAGCCAAGGCGGCCAGCTCGGGGTCGCTAAACGCCTGGAAGTGGCAACTGAGCACCACATCGCGTGGATCTCGTCGGCACAGAATGACCTGTGCGTCGGGAAAAAGGAACGCCAACATAGGCAGCGCGAGCATGTTGAGCGGATTTTTGTCCACAAGGCGCCGCGCCGTTCCATGTCGCCGGATCGCATTCGCGCTTGCCCAGTAGGCGCGCAGCAACCGCACACGGACCTCTTCGGGAGCGACGGCAAGATCCAGGGGATAGCGAAGCCCCGCTCGCTCGAGTGCAACGACCGCATTCAGGAGCAGAGGCCGCTCGTCGATGCTCTCGAATGACGAATGCGCACCCAGCATCTGCTCCAGTAGCGTGGTTCCCGAGCGCGGGAACCCAACGATAAAGAGGGGGGATGGGTCATCCGCATGTGCACCTTCCATGCGGCGGCGCTTCCATCCCGAAAACGGGCGCATGAGCGTCGGCAGTCGCTCGGGCTGCCGTTGCATTCGCCCACGCTGGATTGCCGTTTCCGCATGCGCGATGGCCGCCCAATCCATGGCTTCGGTGCATGCATCCATGCGATCAAGTGCGCGCGCCAGTGCGAATGCGACCGACGCTCGAAGCACCGGGGTTCGACTCAATTGCCACGCGCGATCCAAATGGAATCGGGCGTCGACATAGGAGCGACGCCGCATGGCCAGTGTCCCCTTTGCATGGTGGTATTCACAGTACACGTCATCCCCGTAGCTCGACTGCACCATGGCGCTCTCGAGTTCCCGCAATGCGATGTCCGCATCATCCAATTGATTGAGGCGCTCGTGGAGCATTGCGCGCCGCGCCATCGCCTTGGCGCGTACTTCAGGATCCTCGAATTGCTGGGCCAAGATCTCGCCAGCCTGGTCGGTCTCTGCAATCTGAATGAGTGCGGATGCCAACTCGAGCCGAACTTCATCAGAAAGGCCCGCCCACCGCCTCCATTCCTGCAGCAGCGGAATCCCACGCGCTTCGTCACCCGACGCGAGGGTTGCAATGGCTGCCCACGCCTTCATCGATTCAACGGCGTCCCTTGCGTCAGCCGCGCGCCGCAACTCGGCTGCTGCCATGGCGTAGTCGCCCCTGCTCAAAAGGAGAAGCCCATAGTTGGCGCGCACTCGCGTCGCCTCCGGCTGCAGCGCAAGTGCCCGGCTGTACGCAGCCATTGCAGCATCCGGCTCACCTTGCGCCCGTCGCAGGTTGCCCAGGTTGTTCCAGTGCTGCCAGGTGCTTGGAAACTGGATCACGAGCTCCTCGAGCAGACCTCGCGCTCGGTCAGGCTGTCCCGCTCTTTCGAGGCAGGTCGCCAGCAGCGCCCTCGCCGCTTCATCTTGCGGCATGCTCGCTGCCAACAATTCAGCCTCACGAAGCGCGCGGCCTGCGTTGCCGGACTGGAGGTGCTGGAGGATCGCGAGGAGACGTGCCTGGCTCATGCCAAGAGCGCGGGGGAACTAGCGCACATCGTCGTATCCGAATCGCTCGCACCAAACCTGGACGTGGGGAATCGCAGGTTCCAACCATCGCCGGTAACGCTGCCACCGACCAATGCCGCTTCGATTGATCGGCTCGATGACCTGTGCATAACTGGGAGTGCCGATGAAGCCCTTCTCGCGAGCGTGATCCGCGAACGCCAACAGCCTTTCCGGTACGTCGATCGAAAGGAATGTCGTAAGTTCCCGGACGGTCGTCGGCGTCGAGTCAACGAGGTCTTCATACCGCAAAACCATGCCATGCGCCCCAACCGCACCCATTACGGCGTCCCAGCAGCGCATCGCCAGACTGAAGCCCTGTCCGAGCCGCTCGAACGAGGAGCAAAGCATCTGATACGCGGGCGATCGGAAGCTCTGCATATAGTTGCTGAGCACGACATCCAGCGGATGACGCACGCTGAGGATGACGCTCGCATTCGGGAAGATCCTCAGGAGCATCGGCAGGCGAAGGATGTTGAGGGGGTTCTTGTCCACGAGGCGCTGACCAGGGTCCAGCGAAACCACCTCGCGGACCTTGCGCCAGTAAATGTCGCGCAGAGCAGCACAGGTGCGTTCATCGAGCTTGCCAAGGTCGTTGGGAAACTGGAGGCCTTTCGCATTCATGCCGTCAATCACATCCTGCACGAACGCACGCTCATCCATCGACACAAGTCCGGGATGCGAATCAAGCATCTGCTCCAGCAGCGTCGTGCCTGAGCGCGGGAACCCGACAATGAATATGGGTGACTCCCCGCGGGCTGGACCGCCGATGTCATCCCAGCCCGAACAGGAACGGGCCATTTCGACGGGATCAATTCCGAGAAACACCCCACGATCGGACGCAACAAGAGAGGGATCGAGTTGCTCGACCATCCGGACCTGCAATGCGTGCCCTTTGCTGAAGGCACGCATGGCGGCGTCGACATCGCCACTCCGATCGCATGTCTTGCCCAGCGCGAAATGGAAGGCGGCATTGCGCGATCCAGGATCCTTGCTGACGAGTCCCTGATAGATGGATCTTGCCTCTGCAACCTGGTCCGCACGTTGCAGCAGAGTGGCGCGTAGTGCCTCGAGCTCGGCGTCGTCCCCCGTGGCCACTTGATCGACAAGCGCCGCAGCGTCAGAAACGCGATTGAGGCGCTCATACAACGAGGCCAGTCGAATTCGCGCACGCGTCAGGTGCGGCGATCGCTCCGTGACACGCCGGAGACGGACGATCGCCTCTTCGGCTCGCTCCAATTGTGCCTCGGCAAGCGCCAAATCGATTTCGAGGTCGTCCGGAAGTTGCGGCCAGCGATGCCGCTCGGCGAGCAACGCTCGTGCTTCATCGTCCGCCCCGCAGGCGTGGCTCGCCAATGCACCATAGATGCGGGGCTCGGCCCAGTCAGGCGCGCGTGCCGTCGCGGCAGTCATGTAGCGTCTTGTATCCACCACATTGCCCTGCTCCCAGCTCAGCAGGCCGAGGTTGGTCAACAAGGCCGGATCCTGCGGGCGGAGTTCGAGGGCACGCACGTAACTAGCGGCAGACTCGTCCAGTTGCCCGGCATCGCGCAACGCGGTCCCCAGATTGCTCCAGTGGGCAGGTTCGGTAGGTTCGATTTCAGCCAAGCGACGATACAGCGGCAATGCATCGGCAAGGCGCCCCTGCGACCCGACGGCGACCGCGAGAATCACCAGCGCCGCGCGGCTGTCGGGCTCTTTTTCGAGCCATGTACGGGCGCCCTGCTCAGCCTCGGCATGCCGCCCGTTCCTCAGCAGGTCTTCAAGCGCATGGATGGATGGGATGGTCATGATTTATGCCAAAAAAAAGCGCGCGGCATTTCATGCCGCGCGCGTGAGATTACCTTGAAACGATGTCTCAGAACTTGATGGTCGCGGTGCCCCAGTAGAAGCGGCCGACCGTATCGTAGGTGTTGACGTCCGTATTCGCGTTGATCACCACGTTCTGCGTGAAGATCGGCGGCTGCTTGTTGAACACGTTGTTGACACCGACCTGGAGCTTCAGGTTCAGCGGCTCGATGTTGTAGCCGACCGACACATCGTTGTACACGTACGCGCCGAAGTGGAACGTCGTGAACGCACCCGTGCCGAAGTCCTGGATCGGTACCGCGATGTGGCCGATGTAGCGCATCCGCCACATCGCATCCCACGGGCCGCGATCCCACAACAGGGTACCCAGGCCACGCCAGCGCGCGAAGTTGCCGAACTGCGTGGTGAACTCGCCAGCATTCTGGATCACCGGAACCGAGGGGATGCCAGGCGCGGGGACGTCCGTGAACTTGCGGGTCCAGGTACTATCCATCACCACCGTGAAGTTGCCCGGATTCACACCGAAGACGTGGAACTGCGGCAGCCGGTAATTGAAGCCGAAGTCGATGCCCTGGGTATCGAGACGGCCCAAGTTAACGACAGGCGTATAGATGTTCGACACCTGGCCGCTCGGGAATCGATGGATCAGAGAGCAGAGTGCGCTCGCCGGGTCGTTGAAGCAGATATCCGCAACGACCTGCGCATTCACCGTCGTGATGGTGTTGTTCAGGTAGATCCGCCACAGGTCCAAGCTGGTGGAGAAGCCCGGCAGCCAGTGTGGGTCGTAGACCAGACCGAAGTCGAAGCTCTTACCATTCTCGGGCTTGAGGTTGTAGCCCGCGTACTCCGAACCGGAGACGATCGCGTTGGTTTGCGAAACGGTCGGCGAGGCGATACCGGTCGCCGGAATCGCCGTTGCACCCGTCGGGGCGCCGCACGCATTGTTCTCCGACGCTGGGCTCGTGCCGGGGATATAGCCGACACACGGATCAACGAAGGTTGGCGCGCTGTTGGCGGGACCGGCGAAGAGCTGGCTGATCGAGGGCGCACGGAAGACCTGCGTCACCGTTCCGCGAAGCAGCAGATCGTCGATGGGCCGCCACTCGACTGCGATCTTGGAGTTGGTCGTGCTGCCCGCGAGCGAATAACGCGAGTAGCGGGAGGCCAGATCGACATTCAGTGAATGCGCAAACGGCATGTCCTTCAGGAGCGGGACGAGAACCTCGGCATAGGCCTCCTTCACGTTATAGCCGCCCGTAATGGACGACGCACAGCCCGTGCCCAGCGCGCAGGTCCCTGTCGCGGGATTGATCTGGATGTCCGAACTCACCACGCCACTCGTGTAACGCTTGCGGTAGTCGGCACCCACGGCCAAGCGGACCGTACCCGCCGGCAGCGAGAACAGGTCGCCGTTGGCGTTGATGGCAGCCTCACGCGTGATGTAAATCGTCTGCGTGAACGGGTGCGACAAGTACTGCTGAAGCAGTGCGACCTGGGACGGGCTGTTCGCATCAAAGATATTGATGGGGGTGCAACCCGCGATCGCGGTGCTTGGGCTGGTGCCGCAGGTGGGCACGCCATTGTTGGAGAAGGACGGGCCGAACGCCGGGTTGGCCGCTGCGAGGTTCAGGAACCCGAGTTCATTCTCTCCGGTGCTCACGCGGCTGTAGTTCAAGTTGGCGTCCCACTGCCAGGATGTATCGCCGACGTTGCCCTTGAGGCCCGTGATGATCTGGCTGGTGTTGGTGCCGAACTGGAAGATGCGCTGGCCGATGCCGGAGAACCGGTACTCGAAGCGGTTGCCCGAGGCGTTCGAGAATTCGACGCCGAACGGGTTGTACATGCTCTGCGCGGAGATCACCAGCGGGCTGGGAATGCCCGTGTCGGCGAGGGACGGAGCCAAGGCCGAGTGCGAGGTGGTCTTGTTGCCAAAGAAGTCCATGAACGCCTGAACGTTATCCGTCAGGTTGTAGTGCCCCATGAAGAACACGTTCGTGCGTTCCGACGGCACCTGGATCAGGTTCGCCGCCTGGTAGTTATACGAATCCGTGGCGCCGCTGTACGGCCGGAAATCGCCCAGCGTCGAGCAACTGGTACCGGTGATGCACGTCAGTGCCGTGGGGCTGCCCGGATACACGATGCGACCGTTGGGGACGCGCGAGGACCCGAAGGGCAGGATCTGCCCGTAATACAGGTACAACGCCTTATCCGAGAAGCTGCGGTTGGCGCTGGAGATCCCGTCGGTCTTCTCGTACGAAACGCCGGCGACGATGCCGCCGTGACGGCTGGTTTCGCCAAAGATCGCGGAAACGCCGCGACGCGTGCCGTCGCCGTGGTCCGAGGTGCCGAAGTTGGTGCTGAACTCGGCGCCCTGGAAGTTCTTGCGCATGATGAAGTTCACCACGCCGCCGATGGCCGAGTTGCCGTAAATGGTCGACGCGCCGTCCTTCAGGATTTCAACGCGCTCGATCATGTCCGCCGGAAGGGCATTGATGTCCGGCGCGCCCTGGTTCGGATCGATGGCCATGCGGTGGCCGTCAATGAGCACGAGGGTGCGGCTTACGCCCAAGCCGCGCAGGGAAATCGTCGCCGCGCCGTCGCCGCCGCCATTGTTGACTTGGGGATTCGTGGCATCACCAGAGATGGCGGGCGTGGACTGGACCAGGTTGCCAACCGTGACGGCACCGCTTTGCTGGATGGTCTGGCGGCTGATGCTGAAGACGGGATTCGCGGTTTCAACGTCCACGCGACGGATGCGTGAACCGGTGACCACGATGGTCTGCAGTTCCTTCGCCTTCGTGCTGGTCGGTGCAGTGGCGCCAGTGTCCTGCGCCAGAGCCGTGCCGGCGACGCCAGCCGCGGAGACGGCTCCGAGCGTAAGCGCCAAGCGAACGGCCGATGAAAGCTTGTTCGTGTCGAGGTTCATCAAAACTCTCCAACGTCGATGGTGGACGTGTGTAGGGACTGTTGTGATTCGTCCGTGAACGGCCGCAAACGGCCGGGTCCTTCCCCTGGTGCCCGGACTCTAACAAGTTTCTAACCCCGTTGGAATACCCGCTTCACCGATCGCCCGGCGGTTGCAGGCTCGAGATCCGGCCTTGGCGTGGCCTCGTTTACGGTTCGTACATGGGGCGGACCCGCCCCGGACAGAGTCCCGGGCGTCCGACAGCGCCGCCGGTGAGGGACCGACCCCGCGCGCTCAGGCTGGGCCAACGGACGCGCGACCCAGGACCGGAACGCCATCGTCGCGAATCAGAGATCCTGTTGGTACTGCACGTAGGGCACACGGGCCGCCGCACCCGGCACATTCGCACCAGGCGGCGGCGCCCCTTGCGACCAGAGGTTCTGCGCGCCGAAACTCAGGGCGCCATGCCACGGCAGGCGCCAGGTGATGCCGAGATCCACGGTCGTCCACGACTGCAGGTCAAGGCCCAGCCCGGCCGCCCCGCCTGGCGTGATGACGCGTCCCGTGACCACGCCCGTGATGGCGCCGCGACCGACCCCGAGCCGCAACGACTTTTCGCTGAGACCGCTCAAGCTCGGCAGCAAGACGGGATTCGTGCTGATCTGGCCATAGCTGGCCCCGAGTTCAAACCGCATTCCCCCGAGCGCAACGCCGCTGCTCGCGCTGACCTGCGTGCGATCACCCATCAGGTCAAGCGGCAACCCCGCCAGTACCCCTCCGCCGTACAACGGGGAGAGGCTCGGACTCGAGAGGGGGCCGCCCAGATTGCTGGGACGGGAGAGGCCCAGCGACAAGGCCATGTTCACAGGCCCGCGCACGAAACCGGCACCCAGTTCCGCGGAAGTGACGCTGCCAAGCAGCGCACGTCCATTGCCGCAGGTCCCGCCTGCCAAGCCCGCCGAACGCTGGCAGCCGGCTCCGGTCCAGCCACGCTGGGCAACGCTGGCTTCGGCGCGCAGGCCATTGTCGAGCTGGTAACGCAGGGTCTCCGTCAACAGCGGCGAGGCGTCGACTGCACGGAGGTTGAGCGCCTCGCCAAGCAATGGCGCACGCCAGCGACCATCCGTGGCCGGCCCCGATGCCACGATGGCCAGTAGCTTGCCGTCACGCCCACGCCACAGTGGCAACACGACACCCGGCGCGATTTCGGCAACCTTGGCAGGCGCCCGATGCAGTAGCGAGCTCGCCAGCGCTTCCTGGGCGCGCAACGCATCCGCAGCATGGGTCCGCGCACTTGCAGGCGAAGACGCCACAGCCAGCAAAGCGGCGGTCAGCAACAGGGCGATTGGTCGAAACGGGCTCACGGGCTACGGTCGCACGAAAGGTGGCTTTCGCCATTCATTCTAGCGCACTTTACGAAATCCTAATAGCCCGAACAGGCGCAGGCGGGACCCAAATGTTCACATTCCGTCACACTTTGTCACATTTAATCGCGCGCTCAGCCTGCGGTGGCGACGCCGTGGCAGCGCCCGCCCGGACCCTTGGGGCCCGTACCTTGGAATGCATGATGAGGTGCTGAAACGCGCCGGATCCGCGATGCTGGCGCCCGAAGTAGGACTCGAACCTACGACCCCCTGATTAACAGTCAGGTGCTCTAACCGGCTGAGCTATTCGGGCGCGAACGGCCATTGTCTCGACCGCGTCGCGCGTCGTCAAGGCAGATTGTCCAGTTAGTTCGCATCAATCCGGTAGCAGGGTTGATACGTCTTGCCACCCGGGAGCTTCATGCGATGTTGCGCAATGAACGCGCGCAGCATTTCATCGAGGGCGCTCATGATCCCTGCATCTCCCCGGATTTCGTAGGGTCCGGCTCGCTCGATGGCGCGCAGGCCCTCCTCCTTGACGTTGCCGGCGACGATGCCGGAGAACGCGCGCCGCAGGTCCGCCGCCAGTTCATGGGGCGGCCTTCCGCGCTGGAGCCGCAAGTCCGCCATGGCTTCGTGCGTTGGACGGAAGGGCTGCTGGTAGGCAAACGGCACGTTAAGCGCCCAGTTGAAGAAGAAGGCATCCTTGGTATCAAGGCGCCGCTCCCGCACCTTGTCGATGCCCCTGCTCATCGCCTTGGCCACTGCGTGGGGATCGTCAATGATGATTTGATAGTACTTGCCAATCGCATCGCCGAGCGCCAGCTTGAGAAAGCGATCGATCTGTTCGAAATAAGAGGCGGACTGACGAGGCCCCGTCAACACCAGAGGCAAAACCTGGCCGGCATTGTCCGGATGAAGCATCAGCCCCAGAAGATAGAAGATCTCTTCCGCCGTCCCTACGCCACCCGGAAAGACGACGATGCCGTGGCCAATGCGCACGAATGCCTCGAGACGCTTCTCGATGTCCGGAAGGATCACCAGGTGGTTGACTATGGGATTCGGGGATTCAGCCGCGATGATTCCCGGTTCAGTGATGCCGATGTAGCGGTTGTGGCGCCGCCTCTGCTTCGCGTGTGCAATGGTCGCGCCCTTCATCGGGCCTTTCATCGCGCCCGGGCCGCAACCAGTACAAATGTCTAAACCGCGCAAGCCGAGCTGGTACCCCACCAGCTTCGAATAGTCATATTCGTGACGGGCAATCGAATGCCCACCCCAGCACACGACCAGGTTGGGGTCGGCATGCGGCTTGAGGATTCGCGCATTGCGCAAAATCTCGAACACCGCATGCGTAACGCCAACGGAATCACCCAGATCAAACGTACCCGCCGCCAAGCTCGTGGACGCATAGACGATGTCGCGCACCACGGCCACGAGCAATTCGTTGATCCCGCGGATGATCTGTCCGTCAACAAATGCCTGTGCAGGTGCATTGCGCAGCTCAAGCTTGATCCCGCGATCCTGCTGGAGCACCTGGATATCGAAATCAGGGTAGCGATCGAGTGTCGACCGCGGATCGTCGCTCTCGCTACCGGAGGTCAATACCGCCAGTGCGCAACGCCGCAGCAATCCATGCAGACCCGACGCGCTGACGTCGTGCAGCATGGCCACTTCGTTTCGCGAAAGCACATCCAGCCCGCCGGAGGGCGAAATGCGCGCGCTGACCGTCCCGTGGACCGGTGGCCTTGGCGGCAGGTAGTCTTCTACGCGGCTTCCCGGGTTGGTATTCATGCAGGCGGTCTCCAGCGGCCACGCGGTGCAAACCGAGCAGGATGTCCATCACGCACGGTCATTGCAAGTACGCGGCCCGACATCGAGGAACAGGTCATGGCGCAAATCTGCCTGGCCATCGCAAGCCTGACCGCCGCAGATCTGGCCGCGGCCAGCCCGCGGAATGCCGCCAGGAGCAAGGCTCTGCGCCCGAACCCAGGAATTCATGAAAGCCTGGCGCTAACGTAGAGAGAATCCGGGCGATTCACCCAGGCCGATCCGAGGCACCCCGCGGATCGCCTGGACCCGGGCCGATGCGTTCATCGAGCCCGACTGCGGCCATCCCCAAACGCGTCACGGCACGAATCGAGGGCGAGCAACGCTGCGCTTAATGTCAATGGCTCGCCACGCACCACCCAACATGGCGGCATTGCCGCCGTGCCCCCGAAGCTCGCCGCCAGGACGCCAGGAGAATCCAGGGAAGTCCACAAGCACGCGGGGGCCAGCCAAGCCGCGGTGCAGGACCTAAATCGAAGCGCGGCGCTTCGCCTTCGCATCGTCCGAGCGTGAGGCCTCGAGCGCTTCGAGGTAGCCATCGTCGAGTCCGGTGATGTACTTGCCTGTGAAACACGACGCGTCGAAACACGTGAGCGCGTCGTTGCCTTCGGCAACAGCTGCCTCGAGATCCGGCAAATCGAGGTATACCAACCAGTCCGCACCAAGCAGGGCCTCCACCTCTTGCTCGCTTCGACCGTGGGCTACCAGCTCATGTGCGGCAGGCATGTCGATCCCGTAGACATTGGGAAAGCGTACCGGCGGGGCCGCCGAAGCAAAGTAGACTCTCTGGGCACCGGCCTCGCGCGCCATCTGGATGATTTGTCGGGACGTCGTGCCACGAACGATCGAGTCGTCGACGACCAGGACGTTCTTGCGTCGGAACTCCAGTTCGATTGGATTGAGCTTCCGCCGCACCGACTTGGTCCGCTCGCCCTGACCAGGCATGATGAATGTCCGGCCGATATAGCGATTTTTGACGAAGCCCTCGCGGAACGGCACGCCCAGCACCGCCGCCAGCGAACTCGCCGCAGTCCTCGCCGTGTCGGGAATGGGAATGACGGCATCGATGTCGTGTTGAGGACGTAGGCGCAGTATTTTTGCTGCAAGCCGCTCACCCATCCGCAATCGCGCCTTGTACACGGAGACGTCTTCGATCATCGAGTCCGGGCGCGCCAGGTAGACATACTCGAAGATGCAGGGGGCATGCACCCGATCAGTGGTGCATACGCGGCTGTGCAAGGTTCCGTCCAACGCGACGAACACCGCCTCTCCCGCGGCGACGTCACGCACCCTCCGGAACCCGAGGATGTCGAATGCCACCGATTCCGAGGCGAAGGCGTACTCGCGACCATTCTCAGTGTCACGCTCGCCGAGAACCAGCGGACGAATCCCATTGGGATCGCGGAAAGCCAATAGCCCTTTCCCCACCACCAGCGCGAGGCATGCATAACCGCCCTTCGCCCGCTTGTGTACCGTTCCTACTGCCTCGAACAAACCCTCGACCCGGAACTTCTGGTTGGCCTGCGCGGCGAGCTCATGGGCCAGCACGTTGAGCAAGACTTCGGAGTCGGAATCCGTGTTGATGTGACGGCGATCATCCTCAAACAACTCGCGGCGCAGCGTCGCCGTGTTGACGAGGTTGCCGTTGTGCGCGAACGCAATGCCGAACGGTGAATTGACGTAAAACGGTTGCGCTTCACCGGCATTCTCGCAACCGGCCGTCGGGTAACGGCAATGTCCAATGCCGGCCTGCCCCCGCAACAGGTTCATGTGTTCGGGACGGAATACGTCGCGCACCAAACCGTTGTCTTTGTGGAGGCGCAGCCGCGCACCATCCAGCGTGGCAATGCCCGCTGCGTCCTGCCCGCGATGCTGCAGCACCGTCAGGCCGTCGTAGAGCTTCGCAGCGACGTCACTTCGACCGACGATGCCAATGATTCCGCACATGATTCATTGCCCGTTTGAGGAGGGGTGGAACACTTGCTTCAGGGGCCCGGGAAGGCTCTGAATGGCATGCGGCGGCAGTGGATGACTGGCATAACTGACGAACTTCGCAACGCGTGGAGGCAAGCGCGACTGCAGTGCCTGCGCGGCACGCTGAAACGTCGGAATCAGTTGGGACTGCCGCCACCAAGCTGCGCGAGGAAGCGGCGTCATACCGGCGAGCAACACGGCCAACGTGACAATCAGAAGCCCGCGCGTGGCACCGAACAGCATGCCAAGCATGCGGTCCGTACCTCCGAGCCCTGTCCCTCGTACGAGCAAGCGCAGCAACCAGCCAAGTACGGCGCCAAAGATGAGTACGACCACGAAAATCAGGACCCAAGCGCAAAGGAGCCGAACCGCCGGATCCCGCAATGCCACGGGCAAGTAGGCTGCGACGACTACGCCGAACTGCCACGAGGCCCACAACGCGCCAAGCCACACCACCAGCGCCAAAATCTCCGAAACCATGCCTCGCCAGAGCCCGATCAGCACGGATACGGCGATCACCGCCAGGATGACATAGTCAGCGGCGCCCATGGCGTGCCCGGGTCCTCAACGTGCCACGGCGATGATGCCGTCCAGCCCCAGCTTGGCCTTGAGCTGTGCACGCAGGGAAACCGCTCGATCCCGACTCGATTCGGGTCCAACGCGCACCCGCCAGAGCGTCCCCCCCGCCAGGACCAGCCGGTCCGAATAAGCGGGAAAGCCAGCGGCCCGCGCATGCTGTACGAGAGTCGTCGCGGCTGTGGCAGTGTCAAACGCCCCCAGCTGCACGACCCAGCCACCCGGCTGCCCCGCAGGCAAGGCTTGGGCCGCTTGGTCCGTGGACAAGGTGCTGCGCTGTTCGAGGACGACTGCCGTCGCATGCGGCTCGGCAACGTGAATGCGAAGCCGCGCAGCTTCAGCCAACGAGCGGTTTGCATAGGGCCCGGCGTAGACCCGAATCGCCGGCCTGCCGCCAAGACGCAGCGATTGCTCACCGACTGGCACGCCCAACTGCCGGACCCGCGCAGCCAATGCACGCGCACTACCGAGGTCCGTATACGCGCCCAAACTCACCAAATAGGCCACCTCGGCTGCGGTGCCAGCCGGGAGAGGAACTGCACGATCTGCAACTGCCGGCGCAAGGACTGGAACGGTCGTGTGCGAGCGGGGACTGTTGGGGGTTGCGGTCGTTGTGGCTGGTCGCGCGACACGAGCCGTCGAAGCAACTGCAAGTCCGGCAGTGCGACTCGCGTGCGCCTTCACGCCCGGAGCGGGGCTGGGCAACGACGCGGAGCCCGCATTCGCAGGTGCGCCAGGAATAGTGACCGTCGGCAGACCGGCGCCGACAGGCGCGGCCGCCGCGCTTGCCTCGATACCGGTCGAAGCCGAGTCCGACCGGACGCTCGTCGCTGCAGCGGGCGCGCCCAATGCGAAGGTCTTGCTCTGCACTGGAAGCTGTGGCTGCGCCGGTATGCCAAGACTGACGGAGGTCGTGGCGCTCCCGCCCTGCTCATGCGCCGAAAAAAACATGGGCACAACGATGACGATCAAGGCCAGCAGCACGGCTGCGCCGACGAGTCGCTGTTTCAGGCGTGCATCCACGGGCAGGCTTCGCGGGCATTGGACGATGAGCCAATTATAGCGCCAGGGCCGCCGCCGCCACCTTTCGCGGTTCAGCGCGGGTCAGCCGCGCAGGATCGCGCCCACGACGTGGAACGATCCAAAGGCAACGATGCGCGCATTGCCTGACGCCACGGCACGCGCCTCGGCAAGTGCTGAACACGGATCTGAATGCCGGCTGATGGTGGCGTGCGGCAGTGCGCCCTGCAGTGCCGCCGTCACATGCGCAACATTACTTCCGCGCACCCCGGCATCCGCGATTCCGCACACATGCCAGTGGTCGATGCGTGTTCCGAGCGCTGAAACGATTCCGGCAATGTCCTTGTCGGCCAGCGCACTAAAGACGGCATGGGTAACGCACGGCGCCTGCGCATCCAGCCACGCCGCAAGCTCCACTGCCGCCTGCGGGTTGTGCGCGACGTCGACGATCACTTCGGGGTGACCGCCCAGCGATTGCAGCCGGCCCTTTAACCGCGCCTGCTGCAATCCGAGCGCATAGGCCCGCGACTCCCAACCGAGACGCCCGCGCAATGCCCATAATGCCGCCAATGCCGCTGCTGCATTGGTGTACTGCTGCTGGCCGGCAATCGGCAGCCGTTCCAATGCCACGAGCCCGGAAGTCGGAGGCTCCGTCGCCAGCGCGCGCCCGGGCACACAGAAATCCCAAAACAGCCCGCCAGAGCGCGCGAACAGGTCGAAATCCACTCCAAGCCGAATGATTTCCGCGCCAGCCGCCTGCGCGGCTCTCAGCAGACCCGTGGGCATGTCACGGCTGCCGAGGACCAGCGGACGCCCGGGGCGCGCGATCCCGGCCTTCTCCCGCCCGATGCTGTCTCGGTCCGGACCCAGATATTCCACATGGTCGATGCCAATCGTCGTGACGATTGCCGCATCGGCGTCGATGATGTTGACCGCATCTAGGCGACCACCCAGCCCCACTTCGAGCAGGGCGACATCCACGTGGGACTCGGCGAATAGCAACAAGGCAGCCAGCGTGCCGTACTCGAAGTAAGTGAGCGGAACCATTCCCCGCGCGCGTTCGATTCGTGCGAAGGCATCACAGAGCGCGCGATCGCTTGCCTCCTGCGCATCGATGGTCACGCGTTCGTTGTACCGCACCAGGTGCGGCGAGGTATACGCACCCACTTTGAACTTGCGGGCGCGCAGCATCGCCTGCAGATAAGCCACGACCGACCCCTTCCCATTGGTACCACCGACCGTAATGGCCAGTGGTGCAGGTCGAGGGGCACCCAGGGCTTCCCAGACGGTGCGCACGCGGTCCAAGCCCAGTGCAATCGATCGCACATGTTGGCGCTGCTGATGCTCCAGCCATTGATCGAGTGTTTCGGGCATGGCTGCGCGGGATCCAGTGACGGTGGTCAACAAGCATGCTGAGACGCCGAGCGTTGCGCAAGGCTGGCCGGACGCAGCCCATTTGCAATTGGGGCCGTGCTTTGGCCTGATGGAATCCATGGGCGATACCCTGACCACATTATTGGCGGACGAGCTCGAACGAGCGCCAGCCGGACCGCTGCGAGTCGCGTTCAGCGGAGGTCCCGACTCGAGCGCCCTGCTTCACGCACTGAGCCAACTCCCCGAAGCCCGCGCGCGCGGGCTTCGCGCACTCCATGTCGATCATGGACTCCATGACGCGAGTGCCGAATGGTCTGCCCGGTGCCTGGATTGCTGTGCGCACTGGCAGGTGCCGCTCGACCTGCTGCGCGTCGAGGTCCCATCAGGCGGGCGCACAGGTCTTGAGGCCGCCGCACGCGCAGCCCGCTACGCGGCACTCACGGCACGACTACCCGCAGGGGGCCTTCTCGTGCTCGCCCATCACCGCGAAGACCAGGCCGAAACCGTCTTGCTCAAGCTATTGCGAGGCGCGGGACCCGAGGGCTTGGGCGGCATGCGATCCCTACGGCCAGTCAGAGGAGGTTGCCTCTGGCGCCCACTCCTCGACTGTCCCCGCGCAGCATTGCGCGCGCACCTGCACACGCACATGATCAAGGCCGTCGAGGATCCCGCCAATGACGATTCGAGGCACGCGCGCAGCCACCTGCGCCAAAGCGTCTGGCCGTTGCTAAGGCGTCATTGGCCAGAGGCCGCACAGACACTGGGCCATGTGGCTCGAATGCAGCAATTGCTTGCAGATGATCTGCAGGCACGCGCCGAACGCGAACTGCGTGAACTGCTCGACACCCGGGACTGGACACTGGATTGTGCGGGCTGGCTTGGCCTACCGGTCGTGCTTAAGGCTCCGGTGCTCGCACAGTGGTTGCATCAACGCGGCTTGGAAGCCCCAGGTCATGCCCAGCGCGAGGCACTGCAACGCGCGCTGCAACAGGCGCGCGGAGGCCAGATTCCGGAGTTGCGAAGTGGCGAAACGGTCGTCAGGGCGTGGCGTGGCCGGCTGCACGCCGAACGATGGCAACCGCCCGCCGGGCGCGGTTGGAAGCTCGAGTGGACAGGGACACCCATCGATTTGCCAGGAGGGGGACTGCTGGCGTTGAGCAGCACGGAGCAGCGGCTTCCTATCCAACTGAACGTACGTGCGACGATCGCGGGAGAGCGCCTGCGTCCGTTCGGACACGTCCATCGCCGGAGCCTCGGCGACCTTTTCCAGAAGGCCCAGGTTCCACCTTGGCGGCGTGCCGGTTGCCCGATCATCGAAGCCATGGACGGGACGGTTCTGGCACTCGGCGACTTCGTCCTGACCCAGGCGGGCCACGGCCTTTTTTCCTCGCTGGGCGTGCGTCCGGCCTGGTACCCGCGCGGTTCAAGGACAATGCATGGCTGTCTCGGCGCACGTGAACATCACGTTGACGATTGAATCAACGCTGCGCCTGCGCTAGCGTCTGCGTCCATGGCTAAAACCTCGACCCCGACTGAAGCGACCTCGGTCACGCCCGCTGCTTTCGAAAAGTCTCTGGACGAATTGGAGGCGCTGGTCGCTCGCATGGAACAGGGCGAACTGGGGCTGGATGAATCATTGGCTGCATTTGAACGCGGTGTAGCCCTGTATCGAAGTTGCCAGGGCGCGCTGGACCAGGCCGAATTGCGGGTGCGCAAATTGCTCGACCCTGAGGCACCCGACGCAGCAGAACCCTTTGAAGCCGACCTCCCCTGAACTTGGTCCCGAGTTCGTCGCTCTGGTGGCTCGCGGCGAGAAGGCGCTCGAGCGTGCACTGTCATCGACCGCAAGCGCGGATCCTGAACGTCTTCACGCGGCGATGCGCTATGCGGCACTGGGTGGCGGCAAGCGCTTGCGGCCGCTGCTCGTGTACGCGAGTGGCCAACTGTTTGATGCACCATTGAGCCGCCTCGATGCGCCCGCGGCCGCGGTCGAATTGATCCACGCATACTCGTTGGTCCACGACGACCTTCCCGCCATGGATAACGATGCACTGCGCCGAGGACAGCCAACCTGCCACATTGCATTCGGTGAAGCTACGGCCATCCTTGCCGGCGATGCCCTGCAGGCGTTGGCATTCCACCACCTGGCGATCGACCCGGCGATGGACGTCGATGCATCAACCCGCCTCGCCATGCTCCGCACACTGGCCGAGGCTTGCGGTGCCGACGGCATGGCGGGTGGCCAGGCCCTGGACTTGGCGGCGGCCGGAAGAAAGATCGATCTGCAGGAACTTGAGCGCCTGCATGCGTTGAAGACCGGCGCCCTCATCCGTGCGTGCGTTCGTCTGGGTGCAACTGCGGGATTTGCGAGCGCGCCGGATTTGTCAGCGCTGGATGTCTATGCCAGCGCATTCGGCTTGGCCTTCCAGATCCGCGATGACATCCTCGATGTCGAGGGTGCTTCCGCCACGATTGGCAAGACGCCAGGCAAAGATGCGGTTCAAGGCAAACCAACGTTCCCGTCGCTGCTGGGAATGGAGGGGGCCAGGAACCGGCTCGTGCAGATCATCGATGAGGCCTTGGCTGCGTTGGTGCCATTCGGATCCCGGGCACATCACCTCGGCATTCTGGCTCGGTACGCGGCCGCAAGGACGACCTGAACAGCGCTGCCGATCGCCTCGAAATTCCATGATCGGCCGAATGGCCATCGGGAAGGCGACCGCCCCGGCAAAGCAACTGGCCGCGGCACTCCCGCGTATCCCCGCACCGGCCTAATGCCGCGAGGGGATCAATGGATGAAGCGTATCGTCAACGGATAGCGGTAGCGTGCGCCATTGCTCGTTTGCACCGCCGCAATGATCACCATGACGATGTCGAAGACGGCGATCGCGGCAAGCAAAAACACACCGATGATGACCAGCATCAGGACGAATGCGATCACGACACCGATCAGCATGGTCAGCTGGAAGTTCAGTGCCTCCTTGCCAGCTTCGTTGACTAGGGGCATCTGATCCTTCTTGATCAACCACAGAATCAGTGGCCCCAAGACGAAGCCCAATGGAACCACGAGCCCGATCAGTGCGGACAGATGTGCGAACAAGGCCCAATTACGCTGTTCCATCTCATTGGCGGTTGGCGCGACCGAAGGCGGCGTTTGAAACGGGTCGTTTTCGCTCATGGCAGTTTCTCCCCATTTGACCCGGCAAGGGTCCCTGACACCGGCACAGCTGTCAATGATGAGCATTGGCGACTGCTGGACCGAAATCAGCGCCCGACGATATGCGATGGTTCCGAGGCGATGCCCGCGTCAGTGCCCCGCAACCGTCATCCCCCGGATGAGCAGCGATGGGCTCATCAGTCCGCTACGCTGGTCGAGATCGCTTCCGACGAGTTCGATGCCTGAAAACATGTCCCGTAAGTTAGCCGCAATAGTCACCTCATCGACGGCGTGCGCAATGCGCCCTTGTTCGACCCAGAATCCGGCGGCTCCTCGGGAATAATCGCCCGTGACCGTATTCACCCCTTGCCCCATCAATTCGGTCACGAGCAGTCCCGTGTCGAGTGCCTCGAGCATCCCTTTGAAGTCAAGTACTCCCGGCACCAACACCAGGTTTCGTACCCCTCCCGCATTGCCCGTGCTGGAAAGTCCGAGCTTTCTAGCCGAGTAACTTCCGAGCACATATCGAGCCAGCACCCCACGTTCGACGAGAGGCTGTTCTCGAGTTGCAACGCCCTCCGAGTCGAATGCCGAGGACGCGGGCCCTCGAAGCAGCCGGGGCCTCTCGATGATATGGACGTGCTCGGGAAAAATTTGGGCACCTTGCTGACCGAGCAAAAAACTGGCTTGGCGATAGAGCGCGCCACCGCTCACCGCTGCAACCAAATGGCCCAAAAGGGAACGCGCCATATCCGGCGCAAACAGTACCCGACGCGCGCCCGTGCCAATTGCCCGGGCATCCAGTCGGGCAACCGCGCGACTGGCTGCGAGACGGCCCAATTCCCCGGCATCCATGAGGTTCGAAACCGACCTAGCGCTATCCCACCAATAATCGCGCTGCATGGCATCGCCGCGCCCCGCGATGAGACTGCAGGAGAGTCCGTGCTGCGTGCCGCGTTCAGCACCAACAAACCCGTGCGAATTGGCGTAAACCGACAGTTCGCTGCTGCTGCCTACGCTGGCACCTTCGCTGTTGGCGATCCCCGCGACAGCCAGCCCCGCCGCCTCGCACGCGCGCGCAAGCTCCACTGCATCCCCGACATCCAGCGACCAGGGGTGCCAAAGATCAAGATCTGGCTGATCCGTAGCCATCCGCTCGGGATCTGCCAATCCGGCCGCAGGGTCAGGCTCCGTGTGACGGGCGATGGCACAGGCATGCTCGAGCGTGGCGGCGATCGATGTTGGCCTGAGGTCTGCCGTGCTCGCACTTCCCTTCCGGGCACCGAAGTAGACCGTCAAGCTGAAACCTCGATCTCGCGTGTGCTCGATCGTTTCTACCTCGTTCATCCTGACATTGACATTGAGGCCCGTTTCGACGCTGGCGTGCACCTCTGCGGCGCTGGCGCCTGATGCGCGAGCCCGTGCGATGACATCGCTGGCAATTGAGGCAAGGCGATCCAGCTCCACGGCAGGATCGGTTTCGGCCGCGATTGCGGCGTTCATGGATTGCGTCATGTTTGGTCTCGCGCAGCCGGCGCGTTACGCTGCGCGCCTAATCAGACGCGCAGTGTGCCACGACATGCAAGACGATCCCGAACGCGAAGCCGCTGCGCCACCCAGCCGCAGCCAGCGGCGACGAGATGCAATCGCGCTGTTTGAACTCGGCGAGGAACTCGCCTCCTTACCGGCGGCGCGGTTAGCGCGCATGGAGTTGCCCGACGACGTGCGCGCGGAATTGGCCAACGTCAGACGCATAACCGCTCCCGTAGCCCGTAAACGGCAGTTGCAGTATCTCGCCAAGCTGATGCGTCGTCATGACGATTCGGCTTTTGCTTCCGCACGCGCCGCGCTTGGGTCGGATGCTGTCACCCATCGGGCCCAGGTAGCAGCGGAACAGCGCCTCGAGGCATTACGCCAGCGCCTGTTGGTCGAGGGCGATACCGCCCTTGGGGAGTTGCTCGACCGGCACCCCCATGCCGATCGGCAGCACCTGCGCACGCTGCTGCGCCGTGCCCGGTGCGAAGACCCGCGAAAGGGCCCACTCCACGCGCAGCGCGCATTATTCAGGGCATTGAGGGCTCTTGAAGCCGGGCACGGCCTACGGGCGGGAGGGCCAACGGACGCCATTGGGACCGAGGACTGACACGTACGCCCCCGGATGCAAGCCCGGCAACGATCCCGCCGACCATGCAGGTCCAGACGTTCTGCCCATTGGTTGCCCACTGTCCCGCGATGCCGGGCGCAAAGCGGTTTGGCTTGAATCGCGACCAGGGCACTCGATTAACGCGCCGTATACTTGAGGGCAATGCACGAATGGGGCTGTGCTCATGGACGTCGTCTTTGCTGTACTCCTGGTCATCGTTGCCATCATCGTTCTCGCCAAGCTCGTGCGCATCGTGCCCCAAGGCTACGAGTGGACCGTGGAGCGCTTTGGCAAGTACGTGGCCACGCTGGACCCCGGGCTTCACTTCCTGATCCCATTCATCTACGCGATCGGTCGCAAGGTCAACATGATGGAACAGGTTCTGGATGTCCCCAGTCAGGACGTGATTACCAAGGACAATGCGGTGGTCAAGGTGGACGGCGTGGTCTTCTACCAGGTCCTGACGGCAGCGCGGGCCGCCTATGAGGTTGCCAACCTCGAGCAGGCGGTAATCAATTTGGTGATGACTAATATCCGCACCGTCTTGGGATCTCTGGACCTCGATGAATCCCTCAGCAAGCGTGACGAAATCAATGCCAAGTTGCTGCGCGTCGTTGATGAAGCGACCCACCCATGGGGACTTAAAGTCACGCGCATCGAACTCAAGGACATTCAGCCCCCTCGCGATCTAGTCGACTCGATGGCGCGTCAGATGAAGGCCGAGCGTGAGAAGCGCGCCAATATTCTTGAAGCCGAAGGATTTCGGCAGGCTGCCATCCTCAAGGCGGAAGGGGAGAAGCAAAGTGCGATCCTGGCCGCGGAAGGCAAGCGGGAAGCAGCCTATCGTGAAGCGGAGGCACGAGAGCGCTTGGGGGCGGCGGATGCCAGAGCCACTGAACTGGTCTCGCATGCCATCGCGCAGGGGGATATCAACGCGCTCAATTTCTTCATCGCCGGGAAATACATCGAGGCGTTGAAGGCGCTGGCCGAGGGGCCCAACATGAAGACTATGCTCCTGCCGATGGAAGCCACCGGGGTGCTGGGCGCTCTTGCAGGTATCAGCGACCTTGTGCACGGCGCCCAAAGCAACGCGGGAGCGCACGGAAACCTGCCACGAGCACGTCCATGATCCATTTTCTGACCAGCCTTCCGGGTCATTTCGTCTGGTGGTCGGCCGCCCTGGTGCTGGCTGCCGCAGAAGTGCTGGCACCAGGCTATTTCCTGCTTTGGATCGGTCTCGGGGCTGCTGCCATGGGCGCCCTCGTGATGGTCCTGCCGGATCTGGGTGTTCTCGCCCAATCGATCAGCTTCACGACTCTGGCGTTTCTTTCCTGCGCCATTTACTGGTATTGGCTGCGGCCAGCAATGCGAAGGGGAGAGCGTCACGACGCGACGCTCAATCGCCGAGGTGCGAGCCTCGTCGGCCAGCGCCTAGTCCTGACCGAGGCGATCCGCGAAGGTCGCGGCCGGGTGCGGGTCGGCGACAGTGTATGGCTGGCGACGGGACCTGACCTTCCGGCCGGAACCGAGGTGGACGTGATCAATGTCGAGGGCGTGCTCCTCGACGTGCGGCCAGCCAGCGCAGCGATGGATGTTTCCGCCGAACCGTGAACCGAATGAAGGGGATCGAGCAGCCAGTCACGGACGCGCAACTCGGGCATCTTGGATATCGCTGGGCCGCGGTCCGCGCGAAGCCGTTTCCTTGGAGCGCGCGTCGCACGCGAGCCCACGCCCGGCCAGCCTATTCGCGCGAGTCGCAGGTGCCACCTGGCCCGGCATCGGAATGGCGACGGCAGATGGCCGCGGCGCGCTTGGGTTTTGCACCATGACCACGTCCGGATTGCCCTTCGGCACGCGCGTGGGTTTTGTCGTCGAGACCGCGCGCCGACTCCACCAGTACGGCACTGCGGCGCCACGACTGGAAATGGCAGTCGCAAGCGTTGGAGAAAGACTGGGCCTTCGAGTGGAAGTCTGGTCAAGCCCCACCGCCATCATTCTCTCGGCCTCCGAACAATCGCATGCGACACGGCTGGCCGAGGTGACGCAGGTCATGCGATTGCCACCCGGCGACACCAATTTGGCGAAACTGTGCAAGGTCGACTCGATCGCTGATCGCGTGATCGCAGGAGACCTGGATATCGACGCGGGCTTCAGGCAACTGGAGCTCCTTTCCCAGCCCATTTCGCGCCAACAGGAAGGCGTGATTGTGCTGGCCTTCGGAATCGCGGCGGCAATGGTTGCGACGCTCTTGCGCGGAGGGTGGGCCGAAGTTCAAGCCGCAGGCCTGATTGGACTAGTCATAGGGCAATTGACGATCAGCAGCAGCCACCACCCAAGATTGGCCCCCGCCAGCGACGCCATCTCGGCGCTTCTTGCAACGCTGATTGCTGGAGCCGTCAGCTCAGCCGTCACTCCCCTTGCGGTCAAGACCGTCGTGGTCTCCGCCTTGATCGTGTTGATGCCGGGCTTGGCACTCACCAATGCCGTGCGCGAACTGTCCACCCAACACCTCGCGTCCGGATCAGCAAGGATGGCCGGCGCCTTGGCCACTCTCCTGAAGCTCACGTTCGGTGCGCTGGCGGGAGCACAGATCATGGCATTACTGGGTTGGCACGGGAATGTCACGACCATGCATGCCGTACCCAACTGGGTCCAGGCACCTGCCCTCTTGCTCGGCGCAGCCGCATTCGCCGTGCTTTTTCAGGCTGCGATTCGTGATTGGCCGCTTGTCATGCTGGCCGCCATCACGGGTTACCTTTCCACGCGCTTGGGGACGGGTCTTTACGGCCCAAGCTTCGGCGTGTTCGTCGGTGGACTTGTGGTGGGCGCGCTAAGCAATTTGTATGCGCGCTATCGCCGACGTCCTGGAGCACTGGTGCGGGAGCCTGGCATCATCCTTCTCGTGCCGGGCTCCGTCGGTTTCAGCAGCGTATCCGCGTTACTCGATCGCAACGTGCACATCGGAATGAATGCCGGCTTGCTGCTGATTTCTCTGCTCATCTCACTCGTCGCCGGCTTGCTTTTTGGTGATCTGCTGATCGGACCGCGGCGCAGTTTGTAGGGGCCGCGGCAGCGCCCTCACCAGCACGTGCCAACGACGGCGCACAGCGCAGCCCCGCGGCTAGCCTCAGGCCTTGATCCGCAGATCCGCCTCCTTCTTGCCAGCAGCCAGCGCGTCGTTGAACCAGCGCGGACGCTTGCCGCGGCCACTCCACGTTTGAGCCGCATTGGCTGGGTTGGCGTATTTGGCTGGAACGACGCCACCACCCTTGCGAGCACGACGACTCCGACCTGGGAATACCTCGTCCAGCGTGTAGCCTTCCTGCTTGATGATCTTCTCGAGACGCTCACGCAGGGCACCCAGATTTTCCCGAACGAGCTCATGCTTCCGCATACGGGCCTGGGCGATCAGTTCGTCGAGCTGCTGATTATTCAAGTTCTTAAGATCGATGGACATCGAATGACTCTCCTGAATGATTTTTTGGCTTGAGTCCATTGCACCGATTCAGACCCGAGCTGGGTGATTCTGCCATATGGCGGAGCAACGCCTCAATTGCCCGCGCGATTCATTCGCGCTTTATTATTGATGATCCGGACCGTTGGGTTCGTCGAAGTATCCTACTTCGAACATAATTCGCGGATTTTCTGTATGAGCGGTTCGCGCCGCAGCATTTCGCTATCGCGGGCATCGCGCTGGCGGTACTCGAGTTGGCCTGCAGCCACTCCGCGCTCACTGACGACCACGCGCTGCGGTATCCCAATCAACTCAATATCCGCAAACATGGCGCCTGCGCGCAAACCGCGGTCATCAAGCACCACATCGATGCCCTGTTGCCGCAACTCTGCATAAAGCGACTCCGCCACTTCCGTCACCGCAGCATCGTTCTTGGGATTGATGATACAAAGCGCAACCGTCCAAGGCGCCATGGCCATGGGCCAGCGAATGCCGGCGTCGTCGTGATTCTGCTCGATCGCAGCAGCCACGATTCGGCTGACGCCGATGCCATAGCACCCCATCCACGGCGTAACAGGCGAACCTTGGGCATCGAGTACGCTGGCCCGCATCGCGGAAGCGTACTTCTGGCCGAGCTGGAACACATGCCCGACCTCGATACCGCGCACGATCGTCAGGGGGCCGCTGCCATCCGGCGCCATGTCGCCCACTTCCACATTCCGGATGTCCGCAACCACATCGGGCTCCTGTAGATCCCGTCCCCAGTTCACGCCACGCAAGTGGAAACCCGTCTCGTTGGCCCCAACGACAAAATCGGCCAGTGCGGCCACCGCGTGATCGGCAACGACTCGTATCGGCTTGCGCGGAAAGCATGGTCCGAGAAAACCAGGGGTGGCGTTCAGATAATCGGCAATCTCGTCCTCTCGAGCCAATCGGAATTCCGTGAGACCTGGTAATTTTCCGAGCTTGACTTCGTTCAGTGCGTGATCGCCCCGCACGAGCGCAAGAACAAAATCCACCTCGCCCATGAGCGCGATGGTCTTGACCGTGCGATCCAAGCCAATGCCGAGTAAGGCGGCAACATCGGAACAGGTTTTTTGCACGGGTGTCGGGACTTTCTGCAGCGATTCGCGAGGCGCCGGCCTTGTTCCGGCAGCCAGGCTCTCGGCCATTTCCACATTGGCGGCATACTCAGAAGCAGGCGAAAACGCGATGCGATCTTCGCCGGAATCCGCGAGCACGTGAAATTCATGGCTGGCACTGCCGCCAATCGCACCGGTATCTGCCTGGACAGCACGGAACCGCAAACCCAAGCGCATGAATACGCGCGTATAGGCGTCGTACATGTTCCGATATTCGCGACCGAGGCACTCCGGCGAGAGATGGAATGAATACGCATCCTTCATTAGAAATTCGCGCGCCCGCATCACACCGAACCGCGGCCGGATCTCGTCACGGAATTTGGTCTGGATCTGGAAGAAGTTGACCGGCAGCTGACGATAACTTTTCAACTCGTTCCGGGCGAAATCGGTGATCACTTCCTCATGGGTTGGTCCATAGCAGTACTCCTGATCCTTGCGGTCCTTAATTTTGAGCAGTTGTCCTCCAAACTTTTGCCAACGACCGGTTTCATCCCACAGCTCCCGCGGTTGGATCGAAGGCATCAACAATTCGATGGCGCCGGCACGCTGCATCTCTTCGCGCACAATGTTTTCGACCTTCCTCAGGACGCGAAGGCCAAGTGGGGTCCATGTGTAGATGCCAGCAGCCAGCTTGCGCAGCATTCCGGAACGCAACATCAGGCGATGGCTAACGATCTCGGCGTCCGCCGGGATTTCCTTGGTCGTGCTGAGGTGAAACTGGCTCAGGCGCATCGGGCGATCTGCTCAAAAGTTGTCAGTGTAATGGGGGTGACGGTTCAATCGCGCAATCGCGCTAGGGCCTTGCGGTAGCGCTCGGCAATGACTTCTCGCATGACATGGCGACCATCCTGGACACACAACTCGAGAGCGGAACATGTACCGCGCAGGAGGGCCGCATTGCCAGCGTAGATCCAACGGTCTAATACCTCTTCGGGACCCGAACCCGAGAGCAGCGGGTGCGCGCCGTCAAGCTCGAAAAAAGACTCTTCAGCGTCCCGTTGCAGTCCTGCCGCCTGCCTTCCCCCATCGAATGCCAAGGCGAAGAGGCGTTCGCCGCTGTGCGGTTCCGCCTCGGTCGCCACCGGATTGCGGAGCTGTCGCCGCAGGCGCTGCCCATAATCGAGCCACCGCAGTTCTTCGATCGGACTGATGGAGATGTTGCTGTCCGAACCGATCGCGATGCGCCCCCCCGCACTCAGGTAGGCTTGCAACGGAAACAGGCCATCCCCCAGATTGGCCTCAGTGGTCGGGCACAAGGCAACAACAGCGCCGCTGCGAGCCAGACGATGGATCTCCGCGTCGTCCATGTGGGTTGCGTGTACGAGACACCATCGGTGATCAACGGCGGCGTGATCGAGAAGCCAACTGATGGGCCGCTGTCGATTGAAGGCCAGACAATCGTCGACTTCGCCCGTCTGTTCGGCAATGTGGATGTGCACGGGCCCGCGAGAGACCAATCCAGATTCGAGGACCGCCCGCAGCGCAGACGCAGGAACTGCACGCAACGAATGCAAGGCAACGCCCACGATGAGGCCTTGCGACTGCTGCGCGCGAAGGCGCTCGATCAGCGCCAAGTATGAATCAACCGTATGCGCAAAACGATACTGGCGGGGCGCCAGGGGACGACCATCAAATCCCCCTTGCATATAAAGCGCAGGAAGCAACGTCAGACCAATTCCGACTTCGCTTGCCGCTGCGATCAGCGCATCGGCCATTGCGCTAGCTGGCGCATACGGCCTACCGTCCGGAGCATGGTGGAGGTAATGGAACTCGCAAACTCGGGTGTAGCCAGCCTCAAGCATTTCCACATAGGACTGGGCCGCGACCGCTTGCAGTAGATCCGGGTCGAAGCGCTCGGCAAACGCGTACATCGTCTCGCGCCAGCTCCAGAAGCTGTCCCCGCCCCCGATGCGATGCTCTGCAAGGCCTGCCATTGCCCGTTGGAATGCATGGGCATGCGCGTTGACTAGTCCGGGAACGGCCCAACCGTGCCACGTCACGTCGAAACCAAGCCCTTGGACAGCGAGCGTGCGCTTGCCCCAAAGCCCACCATGCCAGCAATTTCGCAAATTCAATTGGGACACGCCCTTTCCCTTGCCATGGCCACATCCGGCCGATAACCCTTGCCAGCGTAAGCGATAATTGCGCTATGCACGACCTTGAGCCTGTCATTGCGGAGTTCATCGGCCTCCGTGCCGCAGGCTGCCGCTACCGTTTAGCCTCATCGACCTCCGCGCGATGCGGCCAAAGCCACCCTGCCGATGGCCGTCGCGCCGCGGCACACGACACGAATTCGGCAAGCACGCACAACACCGCTCCGCCGTTCGGGGCAATCGGTCCGCCCTCCCAAGCCCGGGTGCGTCGTGGTGAGACGGGTCCTGCGATGGGGAATCGGCATCTCTGCGACATTCGCTCGAAGGGCAGCCGTTCGCGTGGCCCAGACTCATGTATGACTGGCATATCGACCTGCAAAGGAGCGAAATTCGACTTTGGAGGAAGAATTGTGGCCGCCACGGCTCTGGTGATTACGTTCGATCAAGGTTGCGTGCCGACGACTCCCATTACACTCCTTGACAGCCGCCGCAAGTGGTTGCAATCGAGGCGGCGAGGCCTCGGCGACGGCCTCCCTGCGCAGCAATGCTCTGCGGGCGCACCGCCGTGCTTCCGAGTGCGGGTGCATGTTCGCCGCCGGCTCGCGACCGGAGCAAGAAGGTGACCCCAACTTCAACTGATAGCGGCCTGATCGTGCACGCGCGCTTAGCCACGATTGGGGGGCAGGGATACGGCTTGCTCGAGGATGCCGCCATTGCGTGGCAGGACGGACAAATCAGGTGGCTTGGCCCGGAAGACCAGATGCCCGACGCATGCCGGCATCTCCGCGCTCGCGCCCTTGATGCAAACGGCGCGCTTGTGACCCCGGGTTTGATCGATGCCCATACGCACTTGGTCTTTGCGGGAAATCGCGCCGAAGAATTTGAGCAGCGTCTTGAGGGCACTAGCTACGAGGCGATCGCGCAATCGGGGGGCGGCATCATGGGGACAGTACGTGCGACCCGCGCCGCCGACGAAGAGGACCTTCTCGCTGCGGCACTCCCTCGTGCACGTGCGCTAGCGGCAGACGGCGTCACCACGCTCGAAATCAAGTCGGGCTATGCGCTGAGCCTCGATGGCGAGGCGAAGATCCTTCGCGTAGCTCGGCGCATAGGCAAGTTGATTGGCATTGACGTGCGCACCACTTTGCTGGCACTCCACGCTCTGCCGCCCGAGTACCAAGGACGGCGTTCGGAATATGTGGATGACGTCTGCACGCGGTGGCTTCCATCCCTTCATGCGCAGGGACTCGTGGACGGGGTGGATGCGTTCTGCGAGGGAATCGGATTTTCCGTGCAGGAGGTTCGCAGACTTTTTGTCGCCGCGAAGCAGCTGGGTTTGCCGGTCAAGCTTCACGCCGACCAGCTCTCCAACCTGCACGGAGCGGCGCTCGCGGCGGAGTTCAACGCTCTCTCTGCCGATCATCTGGAATGCACGGACGACGCCGGCATCGCAGCGATGGCGGCTGCCGGCACGACGGCCATGCTCCTGCCTGGGAGCTACTACACGCTTCGTGAAACGCGATTGCCTCCAGTAGCCGCCTTGCGTGACGCCAAAGTACGCATGGCCGTAGCCACCGACTTTAACCCCGGCACCTCGCCGCTTCTTTCGCTGCGGCTCGCCATGAACATGGCTTGCACACTTTTTAAGCTCACTCCCCAGGAAGCATTGCTCGCCGTCACGTCCCATGCGGCTCACGCGCTTGGCTTGCAGGACCGCGGTCAACTTGCACCCGGCATGCGCGCCGATCTTGTGCTGTGGCGTGCCCACACTCCCGCCGAACTCAGTTACTGGATCGGCGGCGTGCAGCCCGAGGCGACCTTTTGCGGCGGTGTTCGCTTAAGTTGATCGAACCAGACTTCGCGTCGTGCCGTTTGGCACGTGGCTCAAGCCGTCATGAGCAATCAGGGCTTTTTAGCCACCGTCTTCTTGACTGCTGTTGCCGCCGCCTTCTTCACCGCTGGTACCGCCTTCTTCGCCGCCATAGCCACGACCTTGTTGCCACCTGTCGTCTTGCTCGCGTGTGGCCGGGTGTTGCCATAACTGTTCCGGTACGTCTTGCCTCGCCGGGTCTTCGAATCGCCCTTGCCCATGGATTTCCTCGCGTAATTGACATGCAGAGTGGCGGCGAAGCATAGCAGTGTGCCGGGAATCGGCCAAACGCATCAATGCCACGGCATGCAAGCCGTTCCTCGGCCACCTCTAAAGCCACGAGGAACGAGACCAGTCAGCGGCCTCGGCGGCGGCCAGCCGATGTCCCGAGTGGCGCCACGCCGATATGCACTACTCACCCGTCATCCTAGGCTGCTAGCCCGTGCGGCGCACTGCACAGGCCAGCCACGGCGTGGCGCGGGCACACCGTTCATCGGCATCTGCGACTTGCCGGCTTCTAATGTTGAATGCTGCCCATATCGAACATGAGCCGACGATGCTAGGGAGTGATGTCCCGCGCATTCGCGGCGATGCAGCGCCGGCATAGCCCATGAACCTCCAGCGTCTGCGCGCTGGGAACAAAACCGCGCCGCTCGGCTTGCGCCACGATCAGCCGGGCCACGCGACCATCGTCGCAGACTTCCTCGGCATGCTGGCAGGAGTCGCAAATTAGGATTGGGACCTGGTGCGCCTGCTCCGGATGATGGCAGGATACAAAGGCATTGATCGAATCAAGGCGATGAATGAAGCCGTTACGCACCAAGAAGTCCAGCGCCCTGTAAATCGTCGGCGGCGCAGCCGTCGCGTGTCGCGTCCGAAACTGCTCTAGTAGTTCATAGGCCTTTGCAGGCTGTCCGTGCGCCGCGATCAGCCTGAGCACTTCCCGCCGCGATGCAGTTAGCCGCAAGCCGCGCTGCGAACAGGCGGCTTCGACCGCGGCCACGAAACCAGGCGCGTCGTGGACATGCGCATGGACAGCGCCCCTACGGCTTGTCGGAATGTCGCTCATGGCGACAGCATATAGCCCCGGCGACTTCTCAACCGATCCTATCCAGCGCCGCCTCGATACGAGCTGCAGCCTCGTGGCGCCCTGCGAGAAACACGGTGTGTTCAATGGCAGGGGAAACCGCAGTGCCCGTAATCGCGACACGAAGTGGTTGCGCGACCTGTCCGGGCTTCACCGAAAGCTCCTGCGCGATCCGGGCCAGCGCCTCGTGAATGGCCGCGGGCGTCCAGTGCGGGAGCGCGTCTAGCGCCTCCTGCACACGCCTGAGTATGCTGTCCGCCCCTTCCGCGCGAAGATACTTGGTGACTGCCTGATCGTCCCACTCCGCAATCGGCCCGTACCAGACGCGAGCACGCTCTGCCAGGTCCCTAAGCGTGTGCACACGCTCTCGCAGCGCCACGATCACATCCTCCGCAGCTGGTCCCTCCGCGGGATTGATTCCCGCGCGCCGCAGATGCCAGGAGAACTCCGGAGCGAGAACTTCCGGCGCAGTGGATTTGAGGTACTGCTGGTTCAGCCAGTTCAACTTCGCGACATCAAAGCGCGCTGCCGACCGATTGACATCACTGATGTTGAACAGATCGATCATCTCCCGACGGGAGAAGATCTCCTGGTCGCCATGGGACCACCCCAAGCGGACCAGATAATTCAGCAATGCCTCTGGCAGATAGCCGTCCTCTCGATATTGCATCACGCTGACCGCGCCATGCCGCTTGGACAGCTTCTGCCCATCCGCGCCTAGAATCATCGGCAGGTGCGCGAATCGTGGCAATGGCGCACCGAGGGCCTCGTAAAGGTTGATCTGGCGTGGCGTGTTGTTGACATGATCGTCACCACGGATGACCTCGGTGATGCGCATGTCGACGTCATCCACCACAACCGCGAAGTTGTACGTCGGATAGCCATCAGATCGAACAAGGACCAGGTCGTCCAGTTCCTCGTTCTGCCACTCAACACGCCCTTTCACGGCATCGTCGAACGCTACTGTTCCACCTAGTGGATTCTTGAACCGCAGAACCCGATTGGGGTCCTCTCGCAAGGGGGCGTTGAGTTCGCGGTAGTGACCGTTGTAACGGGGCTTGGCCCCCCTGGCCATCGCCGCAGCACGCATGGCCTCGATTTCTTCGCGCGTCTCGTACGCCCAGTAGGCCTTGCCAGCCGCAAGTAAACCACGGGCCACCTCTTCGTACCGCGCCAAACGCGATGTCTGGAAGATCGGGCCTTCATCGCAATCCAGACCGAGCCAAGCCATGCCGTCGATGATGGCCTGTACGGCTTCCGGAGTGCTGCGTATACGGTCCGTATCTTCGATGCGGAGGATGAATTGTCCGCCGTCGTGGCGAGCCTGGAGCCAGCAGTAAAGTGCGGTGCGTGCACCGCCAATATGCAGATAGCCTGTGGGACTGGGGGCAAAGCGGGTGCGAACGGGCATGGGAACGCAGCGGTGACGGCAGGGCAGGCAAGTTTAGCGACGTTGCGATTGTTTACGCGCCCCGGGAGTTTTTCCGATGGCGTAGAGGCTCCACTCAGGGAAAATGCACCCTGACCTACTGTCTACGCGTAAGCGACCCCGAACCATGAAAACCTATGGATTGGCCCTCAGTGGCTTCGAGAATCCCACCGCCCGGCAGTTGGGAACGTTGCTGGACGAAATGGGGCCGGAGGCTCAACGCTGGCATCGTGCGGACGAAGACGCGGCTGATGTCGTGCTGGTCGATGCCGACACGCTCGGTGGGCATATGACATGGCTCAAGCTGACTGCCGCCGGTCGTTCCACGATCGCCTGCAGTACCACTCCAGCCAGCGCGGAAGCCGCGGCGCGCGCACTGCATTTGTTGCTCCCCGCTCAGGCCGAAACACTTGCACGAGCCCTTGCGGCGGCACGGGGGCAATTGGCAGAAGACGGCGCGGAGGACGGTGCTGCGGTTGACGATCCCGCCATCGAGGCGACCTCACCGCGCGAAGTGCCCCGCCTTTGCGACTGGCTGCTGAGCGATGCAAGTACACCGCTGGTGATCGAAGGATCCGGACGACGGCTGGTGATCGATCCCAAACTTGACCGATGGTTTGGCGACACAGCGCTGAAACCACTGGCCACCCTGCTACTGGAGCGATGCAGCGCAGCAACGATTCCGGATGGGGATACACTGGCTGCAGCGGATGGCGCCCAGGCCCAGGGCTTGCCGCGTCTCCGCTGGTACGCCGCGCTGATTGCCCATCCCGGAGCCCTACCTCAGGGCGCCCAGGAAGACAGTCGGCTGCACCTGACGCGCTGGCCGGAGATCGAGCGAGAGTTCCCGCGCCATTTCCGAATCGCCTCGGCACTCATGCGCCGGCCATCCACATTGGCCGAAATTGCGGGACAAACGGGTGTCGACGTGGCCGACGTGGCCGACTTCGCGCGCGCCGCCCAAGCGCGTGGCATGCTTGAGGTTCTGCCTCCATCAAACGCGGCGCAAGTCGATCAAGCGCCCTTGGCTGCGCGCAGATAGCCGACAACGCCACCCAGGAACATCTGGACCGACAGCGCGACCAGCAACATCCCCATGAGCCGCTCAAGCGCGGTCAGAACCTGCTCGCCAAGCCAGCGGAACAGGTACGTGGAGGAAAGCAGGATCGCCGCTGTAGCCAGCCAGGCAGCGAACAAGGCCACACTCCAGGCTCCAAGCCGCCCCGGGTGTTGGTTGGCCAGTAACAGCAGCGCTGCCATCGTGCTGGGTCCGGCGACGGACGGGATCGCCATCGGCACGATGAATGGCTCGCCGTCACCGGTTGCGCCGAACACGCCTTCCTTTGGCGGAAAGATCATGCGTACGCCGATCAGGAACAAGACTAAGCCACCCGCGATGGATACTGATTCCTGCCTGAGCTGCAGTACCCGCAAAATGAATCCACCGCCAAGGAGGAATGCGAACAGAACCCCCAATGCGATCATCAGTTCGCGAAGAAGAACCCAACGCCGGCGCCGTGGTGCGACATTCTTCAGCAAGCTGAGAAACAGCGGGACATTGCCCAGCGGATCCATGATCAGGAACAGCAGGATTCCCGCGGACAATGCGTTGACGTTGGGCTCCACAGTCAAGCCTCGGAGCTCAGATCGAGCACGCGGCTGCGCAGCGCCGCGCCGGCCCCGCTTAACAACCACGCCAGTGCAGCCCCTGCGGCATCGGGCGCCGGCTGCGCATCAGCCAACTCGCCAAAGTAGGCAAGCCTGCGCAGGGCTGTCCTCATCGGCGCGGGTCGCAACGCATGGATGCGCACAGGCCCCTCATGGTGCTCCTCGGCAAGGATCGAGAACAGGCCCTCCGTGGCCGCTTTGGCAACGCCATAGCCCGACCAGTGGGCGCGTCGAATGCGCGCCGGATCATCCAGAGCAAATGCGATGGCGGCGTCCGGGCGCTCACCCAGCAGCGGCATCAGCGCTTGTGTCATCAGAAATGGGGCACTGAGGTTGACGTGAATTTGACTGAGCCACACCTCGGGTTCGATCGGCGCGAGCGGCATAAGACCATCGAAGCGTGCTGCAGCGAACGCCACCGCATCGAGTCCGCCCAGTTCGTCCCGGATGCGCGACCCGAGATCGCTATAGTCCTTGGGCGATGCGCCTTCGAGATTTAGTGGATAAATCGCCGGCTGAGGCGCGCCAAGTTCCAGAATCTCGTCATAGACGCGCTCGAGTGCGCGCACGCGTCGCGAAAGCAGAACGACCGTCGCACCTGCCCCCGCGCTCGCCAGTGCCGTCGCCCGGCCCAGGCCGCCTGTCGCGCCAACCACGAGGACAATTCGCCCCGCCATGGATTGAGGTGCGGGAGCGTAATTCGCTGGGACAGTCACGCTGGATGCCCCCATGCCGCTGCGTCAAGCGCAAGGCGCTGCAGTTCTCCCGAAGCCTTGAGCTCCAACGCGATGTCGCAGCCACCCAACAGTTCGCCATGCAGGTACAGCTGCGGAAACGTCGGCCAATTGGCATAGCGCGGCAGTGCCGCACGCAGCTCGGGATCCTCGAGGATATTCACAGCATGAAATGGCGCCCCCACTTCGCGCAGCACTTGCGCTGCCCGGCTGGAATAACCGCACATCGGGTATTGCGGCGTTCCCTTCATGAAGAGCACCAGAGGATGTGCGTCGAGAACCGCCTTAATCCGAGCATTCACATCCATTGAAGCACCATTAAACTAGGGTCCGGCAAGCGCGGAATCAGTCGCACAGTTTAGCAGCGCCCGCAGGATGGATCCCTGCCCGCGACACACTTTCCTTCACGCCAACCGGAGCACGTCATGGCTATCGAGCTTCCCCCCCTCCCGTATGACCGCACTGCGCTGGAACCCCACATCTCGGCAGAAACCATTGATTTCCACTACGCAAAGCATCACGCAACGTATGTGACCAACACCAACAACTTGATTAAGGGTACCGAGTTCGAGGCGATGAGCCTTGAGCAAATCGTGCGGTCCTCGAGCGGCACCCTTTTCAACAATGCGGCGCAGGTCTGGAACCACACGTTTTACTGGAATTCCCTCTCTCCGAGGGGTGGCGGCGATCCAACCGGCAAGTTGGCTGACGCGCTGACGAAGGCTTTTGGGTCAATTGACAAATTTCGCGAAGAGTTCACGAAGATCGCGGTCGGCACCTTCGGATCCGGCTGGGCTTGGCTCGTTCAGCGCCCTGATGGCAGCGTGGGTCTCATGAGTACGTCCAACGCGGCAACACCCCTGACCGGCGCGGATCGCCCACTGCTGACTTGCGACGTATGGGAGCACGCCTACTACATCGACTATCGGAATGCGCGCGCCAAGTACATCGACTCATTCTGGAAGCTAGTCAACTGGGAATTTGCCGCGAGCTGCATGAGCTGATTCGCGTCGGTTTCATCGCCTGATCAGATGGCACCTGCCGTCATCACGGCTGCCAACGCCGGGTTCAACTGTCGTTGGCAGCCAAGCGCGGACGCGAGTGCGCTGGCGCGCTCAGCCAGGGCCGAAGCGTCGGATGCACTCACGGTGGCGTGCCCCACCTTGCGTCCGGGCCTCGGGTCCTTGCCATAGTCGTGCCAGTGCACCCCGGGAAGAGCAAGCGCCGCCCCTCGTGGCTCTGGAAGCTGGCCAATCCAGTTGAACATCAGGCTGGGGGCGCGGAGCGCGGTGTCGCCCAACGGCCAGCCCAGAACTGCACGGACGTGGTTCTCAAATTGACTGGTGACCGCGCCTTCGATCGTCCAGTGCCCGGAATTGTGCACCCTCGGGGCCATCTCATTGCCCAGCAGTCGACCATCCGCCTCGAACAGTTCCAGTGCGAGAACACCGACGTAGTCGAGCCGTTCCGCCAACGTCCGGACACGTCCGATGGCAGTCTCAACCAGCGACGGGTTGATGTCGGTTGGCGCGAGACTCAACGCCAGAATCCCGTCGTGGTGCCAGTTGCGAGTCAGCGGCCACGCCCGGAACTCGCCCCCCTGGCCTCGCACAGCCACCACTGAAAGTTCGCGACTAAAAGGGACGAATGCTTCCAGCACCAGCCCATGGGGGCTTGCTTGCCCACCCAATGCAGCCCAAGCCGGTTCGACGTCGGCCGGACTGCGCAGGCGGAATTGGCCCTTGCCGTCGTAGCCCAGCCGACGCGTCTTGAGAATGGCGGGAAGACCGATAGCGTCAACGGCAAAGGCGAGATCCACGCGCGATGCAACCGGCAAGAATGCCGGCGTCTCCAATCCGATGTCGCGAAATGCCATCTTTTCGCTCACACGGTCTTGCGCCACAGCCAGCGCCGACGGGTTTGGATAGACCGGAACCCGCTTTGCGAGCCAAGTCGCTGTTTCAGCTGGCACATTCTCGAAATCGAACGTGGCGACATCCACCTCGGCAGCAAACCGCGAGAGACTCTCCGTATCACGCCAGTCCGCCACCCGTAACGGCGCCACTTGTCCAGCGCAAGCTTCAGGACTGCCGTCAACCACGACGAACCGGACGCCCAAGGGACTACCGGCCAAAACCAGCATGCGGGCCAATTGCCCACCGCCCAGGATCCCGACTACCGGCTGGCGACCAATCACTTACCGCCCTCGCGAGGATCCGGCGCTGCGAGTACCGCGTCTGTCTGCGCGCTCCGGAATTGGACAAGGCGTCCGGTCAGGTCAGGGTCGCTCAAGGCCAGGATTGCAGCCGCCAGTAGTGCGGCGTTGATCGCGCCAGCGCGCCCGATCGCGAGCGTTCCCACGGGTATGCCGGCAGGCATCTGCACGATCGACAATAAGGAATCCATGCCACCCAGCGCCTGCGTGGAAACCGGCACGCCCAGCACAGGCAGTACCGTCTTCGCCGCAAGCATGCCTGGTAGATGCGCGGCGCCACCGGCGCCGGCAATGAGGACGGCCAAGCCTCGGTCACTCGCCTGCCTGGCATACTCGAATAAAAGGTCCGGCGTGCGATGCGCCGAAACGACCCGCACTTCGTGGGCGATTGCCAAATCATCCAGCGTCCGCGCAGCGTGCTGCAAGGTTTCCCAATCCGAGCGCGAACCCATCACCACGCCGACGCGGGGAGATTGCATAGTGTCGGGCATTGGCCTGTCTCGCTAAAACAGCTATCGTACACGGGCCCTGCATTGCCCTGCACCATGGACTCCCGCCTGCTCGAGATACTTGTCTGCCCCGTTAGCAAGGCCCCGCTTCGCCCTTTGACCCGGGCCGAGCGCGAGCTCGTTAATCGGGCCATTGCCACTGGCGCGGTGACGACGGTGCGCGGCTCAATTGTCGGGACGCCATTGGCCGATGGCTTGGTCACCCGTGACGGCAAGGTCGTCTATCGCCTCGACGACGGCATCCCGGTACTTCTGCCGGACGAAGGCATTGGCACGATGCAGATCGTTGATTTTCCGCACTGACGCGGGAACGTGACCGTGGTCACATCGCGTCGTTCACAATGCGTGACAATGCGACTCTGGATCCGTGCCCCTTTGCAACCATGAGTAGCCCTGAAGAATCGACAACCGGCAAGGTCGTGCCCATCGCCCCACGTCGCGGCGAGCAAGAAGGGCGCCCGGGGGAGCTTCTGGGGGCCGTGCGAAGCATCACCCAGAGGCATCTGCAGGCTTTGACGGCCAGCCTGTTCGACAGCCTGGACGACGCGCTGTTCGACCTCGCTGAAAAAGCCGCCAGCAATGCACTGCAAGTCGAGTACTTCGATGGCATGCGCGAATTGCGAAAGAAACGAGGCATCATAGAGCGTCAATTTGTCGACGATGTGGGCCGCCGGCTCACGGACCTAGCGGCCGGGCGTCTTCGGGAGAGGCGGTCCCTGACGGAATCATCAGCCGGGGCCCGCAATGAGCTCAGTTTGGTCGAGGACGCCGAGCTTGAAGAGTCCCTGGCCATCAGCAGCATGGCTAGCAAAGTTGAACAGCGGCTGGCACGTAGCCTCTTCGCGCTCAACGAGCGATTGTCCGTGCTTGCCGGGGGCGTGCGTTTTGATAACGCGCTGGGGCCACTAGATCCTGGTGCCCTGGCCCAGGGCTTTCGCACCGCACTGCGCGACCTGGAAACGGGGGTTCGCGTCAAGCTGATCGTCTACAAGCTTTTCGATCGCTATGTCATGAGCGGCGTTGAGGCGCTTTACGAGGAGATCAATCTGACGCTTGCCCAAGCAGGGGTGCTGCCACAGATCCGTCACGTGGGCGGCACGCGCGCTGAACCGGTCCAGGCCCCGGCCATTGCCGGTGCTCGCGCACAGGCAGGCACCGCTGAAGATGCCGCGAATCATGCGGCTCAGGTTGACCTGCTTGCGCAATTGAGCAGCCTTTTAGCCGCGCGCCGTGGCCCTGATTCGGCCCTGTCGCCAGCGGGGGGGCAACCCGCACCGGGAACCATGGGCTACGCGAATGTACCGTTGCCCGGACCCGCCGAGTTGCTCGGCGCGTTGACGCTACTGCAAGCCGAAATTGCCCGGGCCAACCTCGCGGCGCGAAATGCCAGCGACGCGTTGGGCGAGGTTCGCCACGTCAAGGATGACTTGCTCGAGCAAGTCTCGAGGATTAGCGGCCAGTCCCGTGCGCGCGTTTCCGAGGCGGATGAGGACACCATCGACCTCGTTAGCATGTTGTTCGAGTTCATCCTGCAGGATCGAAATTTGCCAGCAGAAATGCAGGCATTGCTGGCGCGGTTGCAAATTCCCTACCTGAAAGTCGCGATCCTCGATCGCCGCCTGTTTGCACAGCGCGCGCATCCGGCGCGACGGCTGCTCGACACGCTTGCCGAGAGCGCCAAGGGTTGGTCACGGGAATCCGATCCGGACCAGCGGCTTCTCGGCGACGTTCGCGCCGTCGTCGAGCGGTTGTTGCAGGATTTTGATGACGATCTCGGCGTGTTCGAGCGGCTTCTCGTCGAGTTCACGGCCCAACTCGATGCCCACCGCAAGCGTGCCGAGCTGACGGAATTGCGAGCTGCTGAGGCAGCACGGGGTCGAGAGAAGCTCGAGCACGCGCGGCGCACCGCGGCAAATGCAGTCCTCGACCACTTGCAAGGGCGGAACCCGCCCCAGCTGGTTCGCAGCCTCCTGACACGCCCATGGGCCAACTACTTGGTGTTGCTGCTCCTGCGCCAAGGTTCAGACACGCCGGAATATCGGACCGCGCTCCGATTCATAGATGACCTGCTTTGGAGTTTCGAGGCCAAGCCCGACGAGGATTCACGCCAGCGCCTGCGGGCGCTTCTTCCAGAGCTTGAGCGGACGCTGCGCGTTGGTCTCGCCACCGTGGCGTTACAGGAGCCTGACCAGAATCGTCTTCTGGAACAGCTCAACTCACTTTATCGACCACTGCTTGGCGACGCATCCATGTCGTCGCCGGCGGCAGCATCGGTGTCCGCCACCGCGGCTTCCACAATCGACGATGTCCTGCCACCCGCGCTGGAGCCGGAGCCCGTTGCCGTCGCTCCTTTGTCCTCGTCCGGCGATGACGGTGAACTTGGGGTTGCGACGAGCGAGACGATGCAAGTCGTCCGCGGCCTGAAGCCGGGCTGCTGGTTTGAATTTGTCGCCGTCGATGGCGCTCATGACCGGGCGAAGCTCTCATGGGTCAGCCCAATCAGTGGACGATATCTGTTCGTCAACCGCCGAGGACTGAAGGTCGCCGACAAGTCGACGCTGCAATTGGCGCAAGATATCGAGGCAGGCCGAGCTGTACTGCTTGAGGAAGTCCCGTTGTTCGACCGCGCACTGGACGCCATTGTCGAGCGCCTTCGTAGTGCGCAACCCCAGGTGATCGCTCCCCGTACATGAGCCATAGCGCGCTGCGGCCCGCCGAAGCGGCCGCCATTGACCATGATGTCGGACGGGCGCTAGCCGAGGACCTCGGCAGCGTTGGGGATGTCACCGCGGATCTTGTCGACGATTTGCCGTTGCGCGCGCATTTGCACTGCCGTGAGCATGCCATTCTGGCTGGCACGCCATGGTTTGAGGCTTGTTTTCGCGCGCTGGATCCTGACGTGCGCTTCGTTTGGCAGCATGCCGATGGCGAACCCATTCGAGGCGGGACGGACATCTGTGCGATCGAGGCAAGAAGCCGCGCTTTGTTGTCAGCGGAGCGCTGCGCGATCAACTTCCTGCAGACAATGTCCGCAACGGCAACGGCCACGGCCGCCTGTGTGGCCGCAGTCGCCGGTACGAAGGCTCGGATACTTGACACGCGAAAGACGCTCCCTGGCCTGCGTTTGGCCCAGAAATACGCGGTGCGTTGCGGCGGGGGCTTCAATCATCGCATCGGTTTGTACGACATGGTCCTAATCAAGGAAAATCACATCGCGGCCACAGGCGGCATCACGGCAGCCATCAAATTGGCGCGGAGTCGCCATGGATCGCTGCCGATCGTCGTTGAGGTGGAAACGCTGTCGCAATTGGACGAAGCGCTTCGACATGCCCCCACGCGCATCCTGCTCGACAATTTCACGCTGCATGACATGACGGAGGCGGTAGGCCGATGCAGGGGGCTTGTCCCTCTTGAGGCTTCGGGCGGCGCTGAACTCCACCGATTGCTCGACATTGCCAGGACCGGCGTCGATTACATTTCCGTAGGGGCGCTAACCAAGAATATTCGCGCAGTGGATTTTTCGCTGCGCGTGGCAGGTTGAATGGCGCCACCCCGGCGCCCGATCACCATGCTCCGGGTCGCGATTCACACGCAATGGCCATCGGGAAGCCCGACTCAATGGCCATTAGCCTCGCCCAGTAACCCTACTTGACGATACGCAGATGGGGCGGCTTCTTTGACGCGCCTGGATCGGTGCTACCCGCGTCCCCCGAATCAGGCTCCTCCGGAACATCCGTCGACGAAGCGATGGCTGCCGTCGGAAGCTCGGGCGGAAACACCATCCCTTGTGCGTTTTCGCGCGCGTAGACCGCTTCGACCGCAGCCATCGGCACGTACACTGCATGACTGACACCGCCGAAGCGCGCCTGGAACCTGATCGCTTCATTGTCGATACTGAAGTGCGCAACGGCCCGCGGCGCGATATTGAGCGTTACCTTGCCTTCGCGCACGGCGAAAGCAGGCACCCGCACCCCTGGCACGCTGGCATCGACCTGAAGGTGCGGCGTCAACTGGTTGTCGTTGATCCACTCAACCAGTGCGCGCACGAGATATGGACGACTGGACGACATCGTTGGCGCACTGGCGTTCACTGTCGCAAGGCCCGTTCTTCCGCGGTCAGGCTGCGTGTAAAGCCCTGACTAGCAAACAGCCGTTCCCCATAATCGATGACCGGCGCCGCGCTGCGCGGCAGGTCGATGCCCAGAGCAGGTAGCCGCCAGATCAGTGGGGCCACGAGGCAATCGGCCAACGTGATTTCGTTGTTGAGCACGAACTTGGCCATTTTGAAAAGCGGAACCGACGCCAAAAGCGACTCCCGCAGCTGTCGTCTCGCTGTCTCCCCACTGCGGCCGCCGCCCTGAATGGCATCAACCATGGGCAGCCAGTCACGCTCCACGCGGGTCTGCACCAGTCGCACGCGCGCCCGGGATTGCGGATCGATTGGCATCAATGGCGGGTGGGGGAAGCGTTCGTCGATGTATTCGCAGATGACCGTCGTTTGGTAAAGGACGAGATCGCGATCGATCAGTGTTGGCACGCCGGCGTACGGGTTGAGCTCCCCAAGCTCTGCCGGTGGCTTGGTCAAATCCACGACCTCGCGCTCGTATGGAACGCCCTTCGCTGCAAGGACCAAACGCACCCGATGGCACTGGATGTCATCGGCCAGCGTGTACAGCGTCAATACGTTACGCAAACGCGGGTTATGCGCCACGAGCCCTCCCTCGGAACCGCGCCCACGCGCCGGTCAATGGATGTCCTTCCAATAATCGCGCTTGAGGAATACGGCCAAAAGGGAGAAGCCCACCAAATACAAGATCACCCAAAGGCCCAAACGGTCTCGCTCGTAGGTGTTCGGCTCTGCGACGTAGGTAAGAAACGCAGTAACGTCACGGGCGGTGCGGTCAAACTGCTCGGGCGACTCCAGACCTGGACGGCTAAGCTCGAGCTTTTCCACCTGTGGATCGTGCCCGGCCTTCGCAGGCGCGAACACCGCAGTCTGCACGCCCTGCAGAGACCACAGGGGATTGGGCATCGACGCATTGGGGAAAACGGTATTGTTCCAGCCAACGGGCCTGGTCGGGTCGAGATAGAACGACTTCAGGTAGCTGAAAACCCAGTTTTCGCCGCGCGCTCGTACCTCCAGTGAAAGATCCGGCGGCGCCTTGCCGAACCACTTTTCGGCGTCGGCCGCTGGCATGCTCGATATCGCATGGTCGCCGAACTTGACGCCATTGAAATCGAAATCGGTCATGACCTGCTTCTCACTCAGGCCGAGGTCATGCGCGATTCGCTCATAACGCATGTAGTTCAGCGAATGGCAACCTGCGCAGTAATTAAAGAAGATTCGCCCGCCACGCTGGACCGAAGCGATGTCGTGAAGATTGACATGGGCATCGTAGATCGTGCCGGGAGCTTCTTGAGCCAGTGCCGGGCCACCGGCGAGCGCCAGTGCCAGCAAGGCGCAAACGAATGTGCGCTTATTCATGCATCGTCACCCGATCGGGAACCGGCTTGGTCTTTTCCCAGCCGAAATAGGTGTAGGCCCAGAGGAACAGGAAGAACGCGAAATACACGCCCGTCAGGGCTCGAGCAATGTAGGTATCGCCGATCCAGGTGCTCTCCCCGATGCCGATCTTGCCCAACCAGATGAAGGTCAGCGCCAAGACCGCCAGCGCGACTTTGTAGCTGGTTCCGCGATAGCGCATCGACTTGACCTTGCTCCGATCGATCCAGGGCAGGAAGAACAGCACGGCGATGGCCGAGAACAACGTCAACACGCCTAGCCCCTTGCTGGGAATCGACCGCAACATCGCGTAAAACGGCGTGAAATACCAGACGGGATGAATTGCTGCAGGCGTCACCAACGGATTGGCTGGAATGTAGTTGTCGTGCTCCAGGAACAGACCGAAAAAGGTTGGCTGATAGAAGATGATGAATGCGGCGACGAGCAAGAAAAAGCCAACGCCCACGAGGTCCTTCACCGTGTAATAAGGATGAAAGGGAATGCCATCCAGTGGCTTCCCATCGGGTCCCTTGTGCTGCTTGATTTCGATGCCGTCCGGGTTATTGGATCCCGAGGTATGCAACGCACCCAGATGCAACACCACCAGCAGCAGCAGCACCAGCGGCAGCGCGATCACATGCAACGCGAAAAAGCGGTTGAGCGTGGCTCCAGCTGGCAGGAAATCGCCCATGATCCACTCGACCAGCTTGTTCCCAATCACGGGAACCGCGCCGAACAGCGAGATGATGACCTTTGCACCCCAGAATGACATCTGGCCCCACGGCAAGACGTAGCCCATGAAGGCCTCGGCCATGAGCGCAAGGTAGATCAGCATGCCGATCACCCACAGCAATTCACGCGGCTGCTTGTGGGAACCGTACATCAAAGCGCGAAACATATGCAGGTAAACGACCACGAAGAACAATGACGCGCCCGTGGTGTGCATGTACCGGATCAGCCAACCCCAGTCGACATCGCGCATGATGTACTGGATGGATGAAAACGCATGCCCTGCGCTGGGATTGAAGTTCATCGCCAGGAAGATCCCGGTGACGATCTGGTTGACCAGTACTAGAAGTGCCAGGGAACCGAAGAAGTACATGAAATTGAAGTTCTTCGGCGCGTAGTACTCGGCCGTATGCGAGCGCATGAAGCCGAGGATGGGCAAGCGATCCTCGACCCACGCCAAGATCTTGTTGCTGGGTTTCCAGGCATCAGGGGCAGCAGCCATCACGCGGCTCCTTTTGGATTCACGCCAATGCGCACGTGGGTGTCATCGATATAGTGGTACGGAGGAATGACCATGTTCAGCGGCGCCGGCACGCCTTGGAACACGCGGCCCGCGACGTCGTAACGCGACTTGTGGCAGGGACAAAAGAAACCGCCCTTCCAATGTCTGTCGAACGGCTCGGGCTGAATCTGGCCGTAGTAATCAGGCACGCAGCCCAAGTGCGTGCATATCCCGATCATCACCAGCCATTCGGGCTTGATCGAGCGCCACGTATTCTGGCAATACGATGGTTGCTGGCTGGTCTCCTTGCTTTCCGGATCCCGCAAGCGTGGATCCAGGCTCGGCAGGTCTGCCAACTGCTCCTTGGTCCGGTTGACCACGAAGATGGGAAGACTGCGCCAAGCAAAACGGACCATTTGGCCCAATTCGATCTTGCTGATATCGATCGTCACCGGCGCACCTGCGGCAAGCGCGCGGGCGCTTGGCTCCCAGGATTTGATGAACGGCACTGCGGCCGCAACAACGCCGGCGCCGCCGACGACGGCCGTGGTCAGTGTCAGGAACCGTCGTCGACCGTGGTCGACCTCGGTGGAATCGGCGCTTGGAGATTGCAACGAACCCTCGGAGGTATGAGCCATGGTGAGTATGAACCTGCGCTAAAACCCGGCCAAGTGTAGCCACAGCACGCCTGCGCATTCAACGCATGAGAGCCCCCCCTGTGTCGGCCTGCCGCAGTTGCGCGACAATTCGCGCCCCCGGCGGCACCGGGCTGCCGCGGGTTCAGCCGTTGTGAGCCAAGGTGTTGGGGCGCTCGGCGGCCGCATAGCGTTGCTTGAGGATACGCACGCGCTTCACATACAACTGCGTCTCGTCGTACGGTGGCACGCGGTCGTCGTACTTGCGAACCGCTGCCGGACCGGCGTTGTAGGCTGCCGTTGCCAGCGTGACATCACCACCGAAATCCCGCATCAATTGCGCCAAGTAGCGTGCGCCACCTTCAATGTTTTGCGTGGGATCGAATACGTCACGTACGCCCATTTCGCTGGCGGTATCTGGCATCAACTGCATGAGCCCCCGGGCGCCCCGGTCCGACACCGCGTAGGGATTAAAGGCACTCTCGGCATGGATGACCGCGCGCAACAGCGCTGGATCTAGCCCGAAGCGCGCCGATGCGGCATCAATGGCCGTCGCGTAAGCATGCAACCGCAGCGGCACAGTGCGCCAATCGATATCTGAATTCGGATTGCACGCATAGCAAACGGACAAATAGGTGAATAGCGCATCGACGCGGCGGGCCTGTATGCCCGCCGGACGAACGTTCGTGTATTCGACCGCACCGCCCGCAAGGGTCACCTTGTAGACCGTGCCACGCAAGACGCGCGCAGTCGCGGTCGCGCGCAAGGCCGGCCGCCCAGACTCCAACTCAGCCACAAAGGGCCGCGCATGCTCTCCCGTCAGCTGCGCGGGCCTGGGTCGCGCCTGTCTTGCGGTCGAGCGGTCGATACCGCCGCCCAGCGTCTGTACCCCAGCATCCGGCATGTGCCGACAATCCCGGTAACCTGCGCGGCTCGAAGAGAAGACGGTCTCACCGTCCCGGCCAATGCAACGCCACAAACCAGCGGCCTGGACATGCCCCGCAAGGCTTCCCAGGAGGATCAGTCCAAGTGCTGATGTCGGCCACCCGCCCACGGACCCTTTGCCCAGCATGAATCGCATGGTCCAAAGTCTGACTTGGGCCAACCACAATGCCAAGCCCGGACCCCCGCAAAACGTGGCGCCGTCCGCACGGCGCGGGTAGCATGTTGGGCCGCTCGAGGATGTGCCATGCCCGCCAAACTGTTCATCAAGACCCACGGATGCCAGATGAACGAATACGATTCGGCCCGCATGTCTGAGGTCTTGGCCGCGCGCGGCGGGCTCGAATTGACGCAAGAGGAAAGTGCAGCGGATGTCATCCTGATCAACACGTGTTCAATTCGGGAGAAGGCCCAGGAGAAGCTGTTCAGCCAGCTGGGTCGATGGAAGGTGGTCAAGCAGGCAAGGCCCGACGTGCTGATCGGCGTTGGTGGCTGCGTGGCTAGCCAGGAGGGGGAAGCCCTGCTGGCACGCGCGCCCTATGTCGACGTCGTCTTCGGGCCGCAGACACTGCACCGCCTGCCCGAGCTTCTCGAAGCGAGGCGTCGCACCGGGCTTGCGCAAGTCGACATTGCGTTTCCCGAGATTGAAAAATTCGATCATCTTCCTCAACCGCGAGCCGAAGGGCCATCCGCTTTCGTGTCGATCATGGAAGGCTGCTCCAAGTACTGCAGTTATTGTGTGGTGCCCTACACGCGGGGCGAGGAAATCAGCCGCCCGTTCGATGACGTCGTCGCCGAAGTCGCGGCATTCGCGGACCAAGGCGTCCGCGAGGTCAACCTGCTAGGCCAAAACGTCAACGCATTTCGCGGCAAGCTCCACGACGGTGGGCATGCCGACCTTGCGCTACTGATTCGCGCCATTGCGGAGCTTCCGGGCATCGGCCGCATCCGGTTTACCACCTCGCACCCGCTCGAATTCTCCGACAGCCTGGTCGACGCTTATCGGGACGTTCCTAAGTTGGCGAACTACCTGCATCTGCCCGTGCAATCCGGCAGCGATCGCATCCTCGGGATGATGAAGCGGGGATATACAACGCTGGAGTTCAAGCAGAAAATTCGGAAGCTGCGCGCTGTGCGGCCAGATATCACGTTGAGCACGGATTTTATCGTTGGCTTCCCGGGAGAAACCGAGGCCGACTTTGAGCAGACGCTCAAGCTGGTCGGGGATGTCGGCTTTGACCAGAGCTTCAGTTTCATTTATTCACGACGACCGGGCACGCCCGCAGCGAACCTGCCCGACGACACGCCCGACGAGGTCAAGCGAGCGCGTCTGGCGCGTCTGCAAGCACTCCTGAATGCCAATGCCATGCGGTATAGCGAGGCCATGGTCGGAACCCGCCAAGTGGTGCTGGTCGAGGGCCCGAGCAGGAAGAGCCCGCGAGAACTGAGCGGCCGGACCGAGAACATGCGTACCGTCAATTTCCCCGGCGACCCGGAACTGCGCGGACAATTCGTGGACCTGACCATCACCAAGGCCCTGAGCAACTCGCTACGCGGCCGAATCACTGCGTCGAGCCCGGGAGACTAGGCAACGCTCTCTGCGCTGTAGCGCGCCAGCAGCCCACTGCGCACCGCACCCCGGAAGATGCGAGAAAAAAAGGCCGCCGCGAGGCCAATTTGCGTCAGCGCCAACAAGGCGCCCAGCAACAGTGAATCGCCATCCACACCCCGGCCCGACGCGATTGCTCGCAACCCTTCAAAGACATAGGCGGGCGGCAACGCAAGGGCCACGACCTGCATCCAGTCAGGGAGAACATGCAGCGGGTAGAAAACCGCTGCAAAAGGTGACAATAGCGCAGGAATTGGCCATACGAGCCATTCGGATGCAGGACCCAGCCGCAATACGACGGCGCTCGCGAAGATGCCCAGAGCGATGCCAAAGAGAAACAGCACGCCCAGGAATGCTGCCGCTGGCAGTCCGAATGTCAGTAGTGACAAGCCGAAAGCCACGCGGGCCAGCGCCAGCATGACCACGAGGCTGACCATGCTGGTCAATACGCTGGAGGCGACCAGACCGGCCAAATATTCGTCGACAGTGATCGGACTCGCAAACAGGTTCAGGAAATTGCGAGACCAGACATCCTCGAAAAAGGCCGTCGTCACGCCTTGCATGATTCGGCCGAAGAAATCCCAGAGCAGCACCGCACCGAGAAGCGTCAATGTGAAATCAGGTCCCCGTGAACCCAATGCGCTCAGATAGCGCGTTATGAACCCCCACAACACGATGTCGACTGCCACCCATGCCACGAGCGGGACGACCCGCGTCGGGCTCGATCGCATCAGAGCAACCTGACGCAGCACGATGGCTCCGCTTCGGCGTAGATTCATGCCGGGTTTCCTTCGCCCAGTGGCTGGCGCGCGATCTTGATGAATAGCGCTTCCAGCGACGAAGCGCCATGCTGCCCTGGCAGTAAGCGCGGATCGCCTTCAAGCAGAACCCGACCTCGGGCCAGCAGCAGCACGCGATCGCATACCTGTTCAACCTCATTCATGTTGTGCGATGTCCAGACCACGGCACAACGCTCCGTCATAGCCAGATTGCGGATCAAGCGCCGAAGGTCATCCGCCGTTGCCGGATCCAGGGATGCCGTCGGCTCATCCAGCAGCAGGAGCCGCGGCCGATTCAGCAATGCCTTGGCTAGTGCGGCGCGTGCCTGCTCGCCACTGGATAGCAGTCCGCAGCGTGTATCTGCCAGCGATTCCAGGCTGAATGCACTCAGCAGCGTCTGGACCCGCCGATGCAAATCCCCCACCAGATAAAGGCGCCCAAAGAACGCAAGGTTCTGACGAACAGTCAGGTTGCCAGGCAACGGTGCGTAAGCGGCTTGGAAATTGACCTGCGAAAGGGCCTCCGCACGCCGGCTGCCGAGATCTGCCCCTGCAATGCGGACAGAACCCGCATCCGGCTGCAAGACGCCCAGAATCATGTTGATCGTCGTTGTCTTACCCGCGCCGTTGGGACCCAGAAGCCCCACGATCTCGCCGGCGCTCACGTTCAGCGATATGCCTTCGACAGCCGCTTTGCCTGCATACGACTTGCTGATTGCCGAGACCTCCAGCACGTGGGCGCCCGCGCCGGGACGAGTTCCATGGACGTTCATGGGCTAATGGTGACATGGCAGGCATGCACAAAGTCATGCCAGCAACGTTATGCTTGCGCAATGGCCACTGCCACTACTTCACGGGACTTCCAGCTCGAACCCGACGACGCCGTGCGCCTCGCCAATCTCTCGGGCCCCTTGGACGCGCACCTGCGCATGATCGAATTGCGCATGGGTATTGAGATCGCGGCACGTGGCAGCGCCTTCCGCATCATCGGACCTCCGCGAATGGCGATCGCGGCAGAACGCCTGATCCGCCGACTTTATGCGGAAACTGAAACCGAAGCATTGGATGAGCACTCCCTGAATCTGCGTCTTCGGGACGCCATGCCGGATGACGAGACTGAATCCCTGGCGGAGCAGACTCAGGATGTCTCGATCAAGGTCAAGAGAGGCCTGATCCGGGGACGGGGCACCAGCCAGATGCGCTACCTGCACGCCATCGCCCGCCATGACGTCAATTTCGGGGTTGGCCCGGCAGGAACCGGCAAGACCTATCTCGCGGTGGCCAGTGCCGTCGAGGCGCTAGCGCAGAACCGGGTGCAGCGGCTCGTTCTGACTCGACCCGCCGTGGAAGCCGGGGAAAAGCTGGGGTTCTTGCCTGGGGATCTCAGCCAGAAGGTGGACCCGTACCTGCGCCCTCTGTATGACGCGCTCTACGAGATGCTTGGTTTTGAACGAGTGGCTCGCTTGATCGAACGGAACGTCATCGAGATCGCCCCCCTGGCTTACATGCGCGGCCGAACGCTCAATGACGCCTACGTGATCCTGGACGAGGCGCAAAACACGACCGTCGAGCAGATGAAGATGTTCCTGACACGTATCGGTTATGGCTCTGTGGCCGTGATCACGGGGGACGTGACGCAGGTGGACCTTCCCCGCAATGTGCGCTCGGGGCTGCGCCATGTGGTTGAAGTCCTCCGCAACGTCGAGGGCGTGAGCTTCACGTTCTTCAATGCCCGCGACGTCGTTCGCCATCCCGTGGTCGCCCGCATTGTCCAGGCCTATGAAGCCTCCGAAGCAGAAGCCACGCCGGCGTCGAGCAGCCCGGCGTCGCGAGCGCAAGCGGATCCGCAAGCGGACGCACCTGCCGAGAGCGGAGAAAACCGGCCGCTCGGTTCGCGAGAGGTGGGTTGACCTGACGTGCCGACACGAACGCCCGCGATTGCAAGCCGTGGGGCCGGCGGTCAGAGCGGGCGCATGCGCGGCAGATCCATCCGACCGGCACTCGTGATTCATGTCGGATACGCCAGTCCGCGACTCGGACTCCCGGCGCCATCCTCATTCCGGCATTGGGCCGCGGCAGCGCTAGCCGTCGCCGGACACGTGAGCCCAGCGGAGCTATCGATCCGCTTAGTCGGCGCCGCCGAGGGTCGCGCGCTCAATCGTCGATATCGTGGCAGTGACCATGCGACCAACGTATTGTCATTCCCTGTCGAAACGTCTCCGGGACCTGTGACGCCACTGCTTGGCGATCTCGTACTGTGCGTCCCGGTGCTGGCACGTGAATCGCGCCAGCAGGGGAAGACGCTGCGCCAGCACGCCGCACATCTGACCATTCATGGGGTGCTGCACCTCCTTGGATATGACCACCAGCGACCCCGTGCGGCGACCACCATGGAGCGGTTGGAAATCGACGCGCTGGCAAGCCTCGCGCTACCGAATCCTTACGAAATCGGCTGAAACCTGTTGTCCATGCACTCTAGGGTGGGGCAATTGTCCACCATGCCGCATTGGCCGTGATCCGTGGCAGGAATTGAAACAATTTATTTGATAGGCGGTGGCGATAGGTCCTGCATCCATCCGATGTTGGGCTATCCTTGGCGACCCTGCCCCTCGGGGGCGTGCTGATTCCCGCAATGAACGAAGGTCCGAGTACCAATGGCCCGGTGCGGCGCTCATTTTGGAGCCGCCTGGGCCAGATGCTCGCCGGCGAACCGCGCAACCAAGCTGAATTGCTTGAAGAACTGCGCATGGCCGCCAGCAATGGTTTGATCACCCGTGACACACTGGCGATGATCGAAGGCGCCATGGAGGTCAGCGACCTGCGCGTCGCAGATGCCATGGTCCCGCGCGCGCAAATGGTGATGATTGCGGCCGACGCAAACTTCGCCGAGGTCCTCGCCACGGTCACGGAATCGGGCCATTCGCGTTTCCCCGTCCACGGCGAGGACAAGGACGAGATCCAGGGCATTCTGCTTGCAAAGGATTTGCTGCGCTTCCACGACCGCAGCACGGATTTCGACCTCAAGCGTTTGCTGCGACCAGCAACATTGATCCCCGAATCGATGCATCTGAACATTTTGCTCGGGGAATTCCGTCGTAACCGGAACCACATGGCCGTCGTAGTGGACGAGTACGGCGGCGTGGCTGGACTGATCACCATTGAGGACGTCCTGGAGCAGATCGTCGGTGAAATCGATGACGAGCATGATGACGAAGAGGCTCCGCAGATCCAGCCGCAGTCGGATGGCAGTTATTTGGTCGACGCTCTTACCCCGATTGATGCATTCAATGCATTCTTCGAGTCCGCCTTTTCAGACGCTGACTTCGACACCATCGGCGGATTGGTCACCGACGCCGTTGGCCATCTGCCAGATCGCGACGAACAGGCCGAACTGGATGGTTATCGGTTCCGCGTGACCGCTGCTGATGACCGTCGGGTCTTACAGCTGCGAGTGACACGCGCTGCATGAGACGTATCGCCCAGCTTTTGGCGGCATCACTGCTGGTGTTGATGGCTCCCGCGTGGGCGGGGATCGCCAGTGCCCCGGGGAACGACTTGCATGTGGAGCTCGTCACGTATGGACCAGGTCGCGTCTATTGGGAGCGATTCGGCCACGATGCCCTCATTCTGCGGGACAAACAGGACGGGGAATCGGTCAGCTTCAACTACGGCGTGTTCGACTTCGACACACCGCATTTCTTCTTGCGGTTCATTCGCGGGCATCTTCTTTACAGCATGGCCGCGGAATACGCGGGGCCGGAAATTGCAAGCTACATCGCCGCGGGTCGCGCCGTGCGCGTCCAGAGTCTTTCACTGACACCGCAGCAGGCTTCGGACTTGAGGGACTTCTTGCTGTGGAACCTCGAACCGCAGCATCGCCACTATCGCTACGACTATTTCACGGACAACTGCACGACGCGCATACGGGATGCATTGAACTTGGCGCTGGGAGCACAGTTGTTTTCGCAGACGCAGGAAATCGCCGGCAGCCGCAGTTACCGCAGCCAAGCCGAACGCATGCTCGCGCATGACTTGCCGCTGATGATGCTCGTCGATCTTGGCCTGGGTCCGTATGCCGATCGGCCTCTGACGAGGTGGCAGGAGGCATTCCTTCCCATGGCGTTATCCCATCTCGTTCGACATGTGCAGCTGCATCAAGCCAACGGCAGGAGCCATCCACTGGTTTCCGAGGACCGACTGGTCTACGCCGGGACCGTTCGTCCACCACCTTCCAGTCCTCCCGCACTGCTTGACCCCCTCCTTGCGGTTGGGCTGGCAGCTTCCATGCTGGTCGCGTGGGGGCGGCGGGAGCGCGCAAACGCTTTATCGCGCGTCCTGGCCGCGATGATCGCAAGCGGCTATGCCTTGCTAGGAGGGTTGGCCGGCTTGGCCATGGTAGCGCTGTGGACGCTCACGACACACCGCGCGGCGTGGGCCAACCAGAACCTCTTCCTATTCAATCCCGCCTTGCTGTTGATTGTCTGGCCCCTTGCCGGGACCATCGGCGGGCACCGCAACGCAAGCTACTGGGCGCGCACGCTTGCCTTGCTTCTGGCCGCGCTTGGCGTCGCGGGATGCCTCGGGCACGTTGCAGGGCTCCTTGCTCAGCGCAACGCGCATTGGATTGCCTTGGCGCTGCCGATGAATCTGGTTTTGGCCTATAGCCTATGGGTTGGCGTGGAACAGGTCCATGGTGTATCAAGCCCAAAGACCTTGCAGCAGCTTTGATGACCAGATGAAAGCACTGCAAATGCAAATGCTCCGGCATGCACATGCCCGCGCATGTCGAGGTGCGGCGCACGGCATCCGCGTCGACATCCATTGCTGCTGATTCCTCGAATCGACCGGGTGAACGGTGCAAGGATCCCCGCTTGCACAGCCATCCGGATCCGCGTTCGATCTGAATTCAAGCCAGCCCGGCCGCAACCAGCACTCCCACAGTGAGGGGAAGCGCTCAATGCACCGTTTGACCTCGCTTCAGTCGCCTTCGGCCAACAACGTGCGAAGAAATGGGATCGTAATGCGCCTACGTTCAGCGAGCGCGGCGCGATCAATGCGCTCGAAGAGCCCTTGCAGGCTATGAAGATCACGGGCCGCGCGTGCGAACAGCCAGTCCAGCGCAGGAGGATCCAACGCTAAGCCGCGCTCTTGAGCCCAATCCTGCACCAGTGCGCGTCGCGCTGCTTCGTCCAAGGGAGAGACTGAGACCTGCACGCACGTACCGAGCCGAGAACGCAGATCCGGCAGGACGAGCGGAAGCGACTTGAGGGGTTCTCGCGCAGCCATGAGGAGAGTCGTGCCGGCTGCCCGCAATCGGTTATACAAGTCGAACAAGGCATGTTCAGTGGCGGCATTGCCCGCCACTGCATCCAGCCCGTCGAGAGCCAGAAAATCTGCTCCCGATAGCGCGCGCATCGCCTCGGCATCGGTCAAACGCGCTGCCGCGGCATAGCGGGAGCTACGTCGCTCCGCTTGCGCGAGTTGGCACGCCGCGATCAGCAAATGCGTTTTTCCACAGCCGGCCGGACCATGCAGAAGGACCCATGGTGCCCCGCGACGGCTCGCAAGATCCTGCGCTAGCGCCAGGGCCTCGGCATTGCCAGCGGCAACGCGGAAGTGAGCGAACCGCTGCCGTGGCGGCCAGCGCAACGTCAGGGGCAATTGGCGCGCCTTAGCACTCATTCACCGCCCGTTGCGGGAGGATCACGTGGCGGTTCGGCCTTGGTCATGGCTCCATGCTCCGAGGCTGGCGGACGCGCGTAAAGCGCGCTGGACAGATAACGTTCATGGGCGAAGCGCAGCACCACCATGACGATCGCAGCCAACGGCAATGCCACCAGAACGCCGAAGAACCCGAACAACTGGCTACCCGCCAATATGGCGAACATCACTGCAACCGGATGCAGCCCAATGCGCTCACCGACCAGCCGCGGCACCAGAACATAGCCTTCAAGCAACTGGCCAACCGCAAAAATGCCTAGCACGAGCACGAGATGTAGCCAATCCACACCATACTGGACCAAGGCCGCGGCCACCGCGGCCAGAAGACCCGTGATGAATCCGAGGTACGGAACGAAGCTCACGAGGCCGGCCAGAATCCCAATCAGCGGCCCAAGGCCCAGTCGCCCCACAAACGCTAATGCGAGCCCGTAATAGATGCCGAGACCAAGCATCACAAGCAATTGACCCTTGAAGAACGCACCAAGCACCGCATCCGCCTCCCGAGCCAGCCGCACGATCGTCGGTTCCAGATGCCGCGGCAAGAGTTCGCGCACCCGCGCGACCAAGACGTCCCAGTCACGCAACAGGTAGAAGAAGACCACGGGTACCAAGACCACGTTGACCGCCCAATCCACCAAGGCCAGTCCAGACTGGGTCACATGCCCGAGCACGGTCGCGGCAAGGCCACCCGCCTGCTGCCAGTGCTGCTGCAGCAACTGCGCCACACGCTGTGCGTTGAGAGCTTCCGGCGTGATATGCAGATTGCGCTGCAGCCAGGGGCCCGCCGTGTTACGAAACCACTGTACGGCCGCAGGCACGGCGCTGATGGCACGGCTAACTTGATGCTCAAGCAGCGGTACCAGCACTGCGATGAGGCCCAGCAACAGGAGCAAGAAGACGAAGAAAACCAGCGTCACTGCCAACGTGCGGGACATCTTCCGTTCAAGGCGATCGGCCAGCGGGTCCGCAATGTAGGCGAGAAGAGCCGCGAGTGCGAACGGCGTGAGCACAGGCGCCAGAAGCCAAAGAAGGTATCCGGCCAATGCCGCCAACAGCGCCATCTGCAGGCGATAGATGCCATCCGGGCCCATCAGCGCGACACCCTTGACCGCAGCGACCTGCGCGCGCGCGCGCTCCACCGCAGCACATAGTCCAGGCCACTAGCCGTTGTCAGCGCACCGACCGCCCACGCCGGTCCCCGCAGCGACAATATGCGCGTTGCCGGCGTCCACGCCAGAGAGACGAGCACCATCAGTACGAAGGCTAATTGGACCAGCGTATTGAACTTCGACAGCAAGCTCGGACGTGCCACCAGTGGTCCGATCAGCGCGCGCCACGCAAGCGCACCTGCCACGATCACCACGTCGCGCGCGAGAACAAGCGAAGTCAGCACGAGTGGCACCGCGCCAACATAGGTCAGCGCAATGAAGCCACCGACCAGAAGTAATTTGTCTGCCAATGGGTCGAGCGCCGCTCCCAGACGGCTCTGCCAGTCGAAGCGCCGCGCCAAGAACCCATCGAGTGCATCCGTCAATGCCGCCAGCGCCACCAAAATCACGGCGGCGGGATAGTCGCGGTAGCCGATGGCGAGCGCGACGGGCAGTGCCAAAAGCACCCGCGCCGTGCTTAGCAAATTCGGCAAATGGCGCCAACGGGTATCCGCTTCGTGCGGCGCGAGGGCTGCGTGGCGCATGGGCGATCAGCGAACCCAATCGAGTGAGACGTCGGCGCCAGGTTGCGGCGCTGCGCTCACCAGATGCCCACTTGCGGCCAAGTCCGCGGCGACAGTGGCCAATGGCGCGTCCAATTGCAACGACAACAGAAGACCATCGCCTTCGGCCGCCATTGGCCGCACCGAGCGGATGCGCGGGTCATTACGAAGCAATGCCATTACGGCCGCGTATTGACTAGCCGAACGGAGGTGTCCCACCCACAGCGCGCCAGCCTGCCCGCCGGCAGGAGCCGGCGCGGCCGCGAATCGCGCAACGAGCCTGTCGACGGCGGCATTGCCTGCCGCTGTCAGCACCGACGTCGTATTCGTCGAAACGGACTGCCAGGACTGACAAGTGTCCCCTGTAACGAGGGTCCAGCTCCCATCCCCTCCGCTGATCTGCCCGACGAGGGCCAATCCAGTGCCGTAATCCCGCGCCAATTGCGCCAGCGCATCGTGCTGGCATGCGGCCACTCCTGCCGCAGCCGGTGCCCCTGCATGGGGCAGGATGAACTGAACGCCACGCGCAGCCCCGCTCTCGACAAGTCCTGCAAGAGCAGCGGCATCAGCCGGCTGGCCGTCGATGCGGATTTCAACGAGCACGGGTGGACGCGGCGATGGCCACACGGGCAAGGCCAATCGACGCGCAAGCGACTCCAGCGCCTGCGGGTCAAACCCGACATCCAGCATCAGCGAGCCGTTTCCGCCTTCCGTGTAGTGATAGTCCTTCACCAGCGCCGGCGCGCTCGCAAGGGCCGTCGCGACGCCGGGCTGGATCGCGACGTCCGGGTTGCCACTTAACTGGACGAGCACGGCCGCCGCCGCCGCCGCAATCGCCTGGTTCCTCGCGGCAGCGCTGGTGCCGGCCACCGGAACGGCGGCGTGGTACAACGAATCCACCGCCATCGCCGGCACAGCAGTGACGGCGATCAAGCCGATCCAGAGTACTACCCGTTTCAACGCGCGCATGGCGCCTCCGTCATCTGCTGCCAGCCCAGCAAAGCCTTCACCACCGGCGCCGTCGCCGCACCGGGGTGCCAAGCAGCGCGTTGCCGAGCCGGCATGCAGGATAAAGAGTCCGCAACCGCGTCGCCTAGCCGCCGCAGTCTGCCCAAACGCGGCGGCGGCGTCCATTGCATCCCAGCGCTACGGATACCGCTGCTATCATTGGCGGCCCGTCCTCGTCCGGCCAAGCCCGCGACCCACCATGAATACGCCGCACCAACGCCTTACCTATCGCGCGGCCGGCGTAGACATCGATGCCGGTGCCGAACTGGTGGAACGCATCAAGCCTCACGTAGCGCGCACGCTTCGCGCGGGCGTTCTGGGTGGGCTTGGAGGTTTCGGCGCACTGTTCGAGCTTGGAACGCGCTGGCGTGAGCCGGTACTGGTTTCCGGCACGGATGGGGTAGGCACCAAGCTCAAGCTGGCTCAGGAACTCAATCGCCATGACACCATTGGCGTCGACCTCGTGGCCATGTGTGTGAACGACGTACTCGTCCAAGGCGCCGAGCCGCTATTTTTCCTCGATTACTTTGCCGCCGGGCACTTGGACGTTGACGTCGCAGAACGCGTGATCGCCGGGATCGCGCAGGGCTGCACTCAGGCCGGCTGCGCGCTGGTAGGTGGCGAAACCGCCGAAATGCCGGACATGTATGCCCCGGGCGAATACGATTTGGCGGGATTTTGCGTGGGAGCGGTCGAAAAATCCCGTCTCATCGACGGACAACTTGTAAGGTCCGGCGATGTGCTCATTGGAATTGCGTCGAACGGCGCGCATGCCAACGGTTTCTCGCTCATCAGGCGCATCCTCGATCGATGCGGAAAGCCGTGGTCTCTGGATGTCGGCGGCATGAGCTTGGCTGATGCGCTGCTCGCACCGACCGCTATCTACGTCAAACCAATATTGCGGCTCTTGGCTGAGCGCCCCCCGCATGCCATGGCCCACATTACAGGCGGCGGACTCACCGAGAACATCATCCGCGTGGTGCCTTCGTCGTTGGCTCTGCATGTCGACGCCAGCGCATGGCCTATCCCGCCACTGTTCTCTTGGATGGCCGACGTGGGCCAATTGGAAGATGAGGAACTTTGGCGGACCTTCAACTGCGGCATCGGCTTCGTGCTGGTGGTGGATGCGGCCGATGCATCCGAGACGAAGGCGCTGCTTGAACGCGAGGGTTTGCAGCATTGGTCCATCGGCACGGTTGTACCGGCCGAGACCGGGCGGCCACGCGTCCACATCTCGCGTTGAGGCATGTCGCGCGCCCGTCTGGCGGTTCTGGTCTCAGGCCGCGGCAGCAATCTCGAGGCACTTCGGTCTGCCTGTGAGGCAGGATTAATCGCGGCAGACATCGTACTCGTCGGGAGCAATCGCCCCCATGCGCCCGCGGTTCGCTGGGCGCATGACGCCGGCATTGCTACGCTGGCGAGCGACAGCCGTGGTTGCGGTGACCGCGCTGCTTGGGACCGCGGCTTTTTAGCCGAAGTGGCTGCCTTCTGGCCGGACTGGATTGTCCTGGCAGGCTTCATGCGCCAACTTGACGGACCTGCCATCTCAAAATGGATCGGCAGGATGATCAACGTACACCCGTCGTTGTTACCGAAGTATCCGGGCCTCCATACTCATCGCCGCGTTCTCGAGGCAGGTGAGCGCGAACATGGGGCCAGCGTGCACTTCGTTACCGCGGAACTCGATGGTGGCCCGGTATTGGCCCAAGTGCGAATGCCCGTGCAGCAGGGCGATACACCTGAATCACTTGCCGCGCGGCTGCTCCCTCTTGAACATCGATTGCTGGTCGCAAGCGTGGCATTCCTGCTCAGCCACCGCGTCGAGCTCATGTCCGGATGCATCTGGTTGGAAGGTGTCCCGATGAGCGGACCACTGCAATTGGATGAGGGATTGGCGTTGCGCTAGCGAGGCCACTATGCCCCAATAGCGGGGCGCGCCTGCTCAGGCGATCGCCTTGGGATCTGTTCAGGGGAGAACTTGCAAGCTGGCGATGTTCTGCCTGCGAAGACCATGCCATGCTTGTTCTCCGACGCCCCAGCGCGCACCTCCCGCTGTTGCTAGCGGCTCTCCTGCCCCTGCCCGCAATCGCAGCGGCGGCAGGCGTTGACCTTTCGCCACAGCCTTTCAGCGCGCAATATCGCGTCCTGCGCAACGGCGATGCAATCGGAAGGGCCGTGTTGACGCTCTCGCGCAAGGGCACGGATTTTGTATTCAGCAACGTCACCCGGGGTACTGCAGGACTGGCGGCCCTGCTCGGCTTGGATGTGGATGAATCCACCCAATTCCGCTGGCAGGACGGCTCATGGCACGACTTGAAATACGACTACCGGATGCGCACTGCGTTCAGATCAATCACCCGAAGCACACTGTTTGATTGGCGGGATGGAAAGATTCGCCTGATCGCGGGCGCAATGGACACTCACTACGCAGCGTTTCCGGGCACGGTGGACCGCAACCTCACGGTCTTGGTGCTTGCCAAGCAAGTTGCCGACGGACGACGTGGCGATACCGTGATCCCGGTCG
>JAJYPJ010000083.1 GCA_021795435.1 Pseudomonadota bacterium | reverse complement strand
CGTATCTAGGGAGGGTCTTATATGGCCGCCCCCAGGAGGTCGAGTGATTTCGGTACGCGCCGGGTGAGCAGGTTGGGCTGCAGTCTTATATCCGGCCTGTGATGCAGGCCTTCGGCCTGCGGGCCCTGATGGCAATCGCTGACGAGGTGCCCATCTGAACAGCGAGCACAAGGCTCGGATATCCCTTCGGCATGGCCTCGTCCCGGTCCGACCTGTTGGACCCATCACGTACGTGGTCGCTCGCACTCCTTGAAACGGTGGAAGGGGAAACGGAATGGATGGATTCGCGCTCAGGTGGTTGCCTGCCAGGCACTGGGCCGGTATGACGCGCCGTGTGCCAGGACGGCCCAGATCGTTCGCGCCAGTTTGTTCGCCACCGCGGCGACCGCGACGTTGTAGGGACGTCGCTGCAGCAATGCGAGCAGCCACGGCCAGTGCAGGGCTTCGGCGCGCCGGACGATGGAGCGTGCCGCATGCATCAGCAGTGTGCGCAGATAGCGGTCGCCGCGCTTGCTGATGCCCTGTTGGCGGATGCGTCCACCGGTGCCGGTCTGGCGTGGCACCAGCCCGGTCCAGGCCGCGAACTCACGGCCATTGGCGAAGGCCGCGGGCGAACCCATGGTGGCCACGACCGCGGTGGCCGTGAGGACCCCGACGCCGGGTATCTCCGCCACCCGGCGGCAGGCCGGCGTATCGCGCAAGCTCTGCTGCAGGCGCTGCTCGAGCGCATCGATGTCTTCCTGCAGATGATCGACCCGCTGACGCTGCTCACGCAGGCTCACCACCAGGGCCGCGGGCAACTGCGGTTCGGCGTCTGCCAGAACACGTGGCCAAGCTTTCAGCAGGGCCGCGTGCCCTTCGGGCAGCACATGACCGAACTCGCTCAGGATGCCGCGCAGGGCATTGGTCTGCATGATGCGCATCTTCAGCAACTGCGCGCGCAGGCGGTGCAGCGCCAGCACCGACTGCTGGGTTTCGGTCTTGACCGCCACCGGTCGCAGTCCCGGCTGCTGGCTAGCAATCCAGATTGCCTGCGCATCGGCCGCATCGGTCTTGTTGCGCTGGACAAAGGGGCGTACCGCACGGGGTGGCAGCAGCGTCACCGTGTGGCCCAGCGCCGACAGCGTGCGCGCCCAGTGGTGGGCGCCGCCGCAGGCCTCCATCGCGATCCGGCAGGGCGGGTGCTGGGCAAACCAAGGCGTCACCTGCACACGCTTGAGCTTGATGCGCGTGATCTCGCCGGTGTGCGGGTCGACGCGGTGCAGCTGGAAGATGTGCTTGGCGATGTCCATCCCGATCACGGTAGTCTTCATGGTGGATCCTCCGATGCAGTGGTGGCTGGAACTTCCACTGTGGCACCTCGATGCCGTCATCGGAGGATCCGCCCGACTCCAGCGGCCCGCCGCGTGGCATGAGGTGGGGGCGGCCATACCATCTGATCAGGGGGCGTAGTCGATCTCAGCCGGACATCCCACAAAGCCAATCGTTGGCATCGGCTGGTTATCAGCCTGGTACAGGTCAAGCGCATTGTCCGACTTGTACGGTGTACCCTTCAAGATAAAGGCCTGGATCACATTGTTCGCTTTGAACACTGCGAGTGGAAACGCAAGCGGCGCCATTACCTCGTGGAGTATCAGTGAACAAGCCGATGTTCCACTGACAGCGTTCGTGCATTGCAAACCGTTTACATATATCCAGTAAGAGTTCATGGGGGACCGTATTATGGGATTATATGCACTGGTTGATGCCCATCTGGCGATAGGGTATGCACCTTGTGGGAACCGGACTGTCCAGTTACCCACCACGAAGGGTGTGGTTTCACTCAACTCGCCGTAATCCCACCTGATCCGTGCAACTCTCCCAGGGAAATTCGAGGGCTGGGCCATCTGGTTGAACCTGCTGAAGCAGACGTTCGACGACAGGTAATCCTGTCGATCGCCGGCCTGGCATGGACCGGATAATATCGTCAACAAACCGATGGCGGCACACAGAGTTATTTTCATGGTGACTTCTTCCTCATTCCGTTTCCTCGCCAGTTTATGCGCACAGGCGCGGTCATTTTTCAGAGACGGTGGAACCTGCATGCCCATGCGCAGCATTATCCGGCCGCTCATTGCAAGTCCTGATTAGCCCCGAACCTCAGCTCTCCGTCGCGTGATTTGCGATGGCGCCGGGTGACGATGGCCCTATCTCGAAGACCGAGAGCGTCATCCCCCATCCCGAGCCGGCCTTGCGCGTGGCGAGCAATGTTCATGGCTGAGGCATAGCCCTGATCGAGTCATTGAGACTGGTTCGGCAAGAGGCGACACATCCACGTCATTCTCGAGTTAACCCGCGTGCCAAACATGGTGGTCGCCACCAGGTGCGTCTGAAGGATGCTGGTTGACCGATTCAAGAGATAACTGACGGAACCGGATGCCCTCAGTCCCCTGTGGTAGAAGACCCAGGCGACCGTGTTGTCCGGGGAATATTGCGCGTTGACCGTGAAATTCATCCCCGGAATTTGTCGAACGAAAACGGTCGAGTGGATCGGATCGAGGTCGACCAGTGTGTCCTTGGTGCCATTCTGGTTGTTGACGCAGAAATAGATCGTGGTTGCGCTCGCCTGCGCTGCGAGGGCTGCCTGCAACAGCATTGCCCCCAGCACGGTGGCCTTCAGCGATCGCCGTGAATGCTTGGTCATCGTTCATTCCTCCGGATCACGTCGCCGCCGGCATCCTCGGCGCCGACCTCCCACTCGGTTTCCCGGCCATCACGAACATGCCTCGGCGTGGCCGGGATAACCGCTCCAGTCAGATGCTGTCAGTCGCCATGGAGGAAGATGCGCGATTCACGGGACGTCATCCCGACCTGCATGCGCGACCGGCAATGCGCGTCGGGATTCCGCATGGCCAGCTCACGACTTGAATGCAAGGCTTGGATGAAGACGGATGCATCCTGACCGGCCTGCATGCATTTCTGATAATTGATCTCGCAGGCTCGTGTGCACTGGGCCATGCCATCGCAACCTTTGATGCATTGGGCTCGATTGGCCGCACAGATATCGGCATGGGTCATCGCCGAAACGGAAACAAACGCGCTGCATGCGAAGATGAAACACGAGAACAGGGTGCTATGCGCGATCTTTTTCATGGTCTGCACTCCGGGATTGGCCACCAACGGGTCCATTTGCATTTGAGGGCCATCGGTCCGTGTCGAGAGCGTTGGCCCACCAGTCACTAGAACGCATGAATCGGCGGGCGACATCGAGTCATCGCCGGCCGGTATTTCCCTTGCTGGGATTTCATCGATCGCCCCCCAGCCAGACGCCTACCCTTGTTGTTGAATGAGATAGTAGAAAGTGAAGGCGGGCATCGATGGAGAATACGATTTGAGGCATTTGCCGCCATTTGTGCAGTACTCGTAAATCGGCCGGTTATAGGAGTCTCTGCCTACGTACGTCCCGTAAAGTGGTGCCGTGGCGCAACCGGACAGGCACAGAAGAGCCAAAGCCACCAGGATGGCCGGCACCCGTCTCGACAGACCAACGTTCGGTTCTTCGCGCGGCTTCATTTCAGTCCCCCTTTCCTGACATCCATCCACGGGCACTGCAGAACGGGATCGCCACCCGTCCGAGCGCCATGCGTCCCAATCGGCGCCGCGGCATCGCTCCCCATGCCCGATCGATTGAACCCGAACGGTCTCTGCTGCCTGTGCCGATCCTAGGACCGGCTTCCGCGCGATGATTTTGATTTCCGGCTCGAATATTTGGATTCGCGCCATGCGCCGGAGACCCGCGCCGGGAACCGCCCCTGACCGCGCCACGCGTGCCATCAAGGACCATCCGACCCGTCGGAGCCTTCCGTCGCCGGAACTCCTTCGTTGCGCCGAGCAGATGCGCCGAATTCAGGGCTCGCGATGCGAGTCGCCCGATGCTGCGGTCGAAAAGGCCGGGGTGTCGGCACGCCGGTTCGGTGGCGGTGGGTCAGGGATTCGAACCCTGGAAGGGGTCACCCCCTTGCTAGTTTTCAAGACTAGTGCCTTAAACCGCTCGGCCAACCCACCGTTGATCCGCCGGCACGCGGCCGGCCCCGCGCGCGGGGATCGCCCATTCTCGCATCGCGGCACGCGCGATGCATCCACGGCCTCGCCGGGAGGCGGCGGCTCAGCGCCCGCGCCGGCCTGATCCCGCGGTCGCCACGACCACCACGAGCACGATCGCCAGCGGCACCAGCATGCCCAGGCCGAACACGAGGGCCTCGGGGCTGTGCAATGCGGCCAGCAGCGCCGGCGCGGCGAAGCTCGCGAGCAGGAGCAGCGCCTGCACGGCGAGGTGCTCGCGCAAGCGCCAGGACAGCAGCAGCACCGGGCCCATGGCCAGCGTGTACAGCATCGCGGGGGGCCACGGCGAGAGACCGATCAGGCTCAATCCCAGCGTCCAGCCGCTCACGACGCCGATGACCACGCCCCAGGACAGGCCCCGCGCGACCGCCTGCCGGCGCCGCGCCACGACCGGATCGGTTCGGCTCAAACGCGCTCCGCCCCCGCCATGTACGGGACCAGCACCGGCGGCACGGTGATGCTGCCATCCGCATTCTGGTAGTTCTCGATCACCGCGACCAGGGCACGGCCGACCGCCACGCCGGAGCCATTGAGCGTGTGCACGAGTTCGGGCTTGCCGGTGGCTGGATTGCGCCAGCGCGCCTGCATGCGACGTGCCTGGAAATCGGTGCAGTTGGAACAGGAGCTGATCTCGCGGTACATGCCTTGCGAGGGCAGCCAGACCTCGAGGTCATAGGTCTTCGTGGCCGTGAAGCTCATGTCCCCCGCGCACAGCAGCACGCGCCGGTAGGGCAGCCCCAGGGCCTCGAGCACCGCTTCCGCGCACCGGGTCATGCGCTCGAGTTCACCGGCACTGTCTTCGGGGCGCACGATGCTGACCATCTCGATCTTCTCGAACTGGTGCTGGCGGATCATGCCGCGCAGGTCGCGGCCGCCGCTGCCGGCCTCGGCGCGGAAGCACAACGAATGGGCCGTCATGCGCAACGGCAGGGCAGCGGCTTCGACGATCTGCTCGCGAACCAGGTTGGTCAACGAGACCTCGGCCGTGGGAATCAGGTAGCGACGCCCGTCGCCGAACGGCACCTGGAAGAGGTCCTCCTCGAACTTGGGCAATTGCCCGGTGCCCTGCATCGTCTCCGGATTGACGAGCAGCGGCACGTTGCATTCGGTGTAGCCATGCTCGCGCGTGTGCAGGTCGAGCATGAACTGGGCCAGGGCGCGGTGCAGCCGCGCGATGCCGCCCCGCAGCACGGTGAAGCGCGCTCCCGAGAGGCGCGCACCCGCCTCGGCATCGAGGCCCCCGTCGCGCGCACCCAGCTCGACATGGTCGCGCACCGGAAAGTCGAACGCGCGCGGCACGCCCCAGCGCCCGGCCTCGACGTTGTCCTTCTCGTCCCGGCCGTCCGGCACCGAGGCATCGGGCAGGTTCGGGATCCGCAGGGCGATGTCCGCCAGCAGGGCCTGGATCTCGAGCAGGCGTTCCTCGTTGGCACGCAGTTGTTCCCCGATTCCGGCCACTTCCGCC
>JAJYPJ010000007.1 GCA_021795435.1 Pseudomonadota bacterium | reverse complement strand
AGGGCGCCCACACAAGTCACCTGTGCATACTGTCAACGATCCGTCCCCGCAGCTCTCGCCGCAGCCCCAGCCTCTCGCCAGGGGAGCCCGATATCTTACCGCCGATTTCCTCTACGTCAACACCTCTCCCCAGCCTCTCCGCCAAGGTCAGCTACTAGCGCGTCATCCCCCTTGGACCAGACGCACGCGGGCGAAGTTGCGCTTGCCGATTTGCAGCAACCCCTCGAACCCCGGAGCAAGCATCCGCGCGACGTCCTCGACGTGCTCGCCATCAATTCGTACCGCGCGTTCCCGCAACTTGCGTGTGGCTTCGGAGTTGCTGGGTGCAAGCCCGGCGGCAACCAGAACCGCAGGCAGGCGCATACCCGCTTCGGCCACGGCGATTTCCGTCAGCGGCACAGCGTGGACATCACCTTCACCGCGAACGGCCGCCTGCCAACCCGCAACGGCACGCTCCGCCTCCGAGGGACCATGGAACCGTGCCGCCAGTTCGTGGGCGAGGCGCAACTTGATTTCCCGCGGATTGACCCGACCGGCTTGAACATCGGCCCTGAGCTGCAGTGCCTCACCAGCGCCGATTTCGAAGCTAAGCAATTCGATCCAGCGCCACATGAGCGAGTCGTCGATCTTCATCGTCTTGCCAACAATATCGATGGCAGGCTCGTGGATGCCGATGTAGTTGCCCAGGGACTTGGACATCTTGTTGGCGCCATCCAAGCCCTCAAGCAGCGGCATCGTCAGCACGACTTGCGGCGGCTGCCCGTAGTGCGCCTGCAACGCTCGACCCATCAGCAAATTGAACGTTTGGTCGGTGCCGCCGAGTTCGACATCCGCCTCAAGCGCGACTGAATCGTAGCCCTGTACCAGTGGATAGAGGAACTCATGAATGGCAATGGGCTGCTGTGCCGCGTAACGCTTCGCAAAGTCATCACGTTCGAGCATCCGCGCGACCGTGTGCTGAGCCGCAAGGCGAATCATGTCGGCAGCGGTCATGCGCCCGAACCACTCCGAGTTGAATCGGAGCTCCGTTCGCTCGCGGTCCAGGACCTTGAATACCTGATCGGCGTAGGTTCGGGCGTTGGCTTCGACATCCTCGCGGGTGAGTGGCCTCCGCGTGGCACTTTTCCCTGTGGGATCGCCAATCATGCCGGTGAAATCGCCGATCAGGAAAATCACGCGGTGCCCTAAGTCCTGGAACTGGCGCATCTTGTTGAGCAATACCGTGTGACCAAGATGCAAATCGGGCGCAGTCGGGTCGAACCCGGCCTTGATCCGCAGCGGCCGGCCAAGCGCCAATCGCTCTCGCAGTTCTTCTTCCTTGATCACGGATTCGGCGCCACGGCGAATCTGCGCCAGTGCGTTTTCGATCTCAGACATGGGCATTCCGTCAGTGGGCCGGAGGGATCGTGGTGCCAATCCAACTTGCGGCCAGCGAAGACAAGTGGCGATTAATTGTCCGTTAAAGCATTCGCGGAACGCAAAGCCCTCTTGACGACGACGTTGACGCTCTTTTCCGGGGCTCGCTATGGTAGCGACCGTAGACGCAGGCGGAGCCCGCGGATGGCCACCCAAAGACCACGCCGAGGTGCTCGTCGAACCTCGCACACCGCGATGCGCTGGCGACTGCGCTCGTATCTCCACGCGGCGCGACGTGCCCGCGAACTGCTTCTGGTCCGCAAACGGCACCGCTGGGTGTTGGCAGGAGCCTCAGTGACGGCGGCGTTGCTTGCAGTGGTGATGGTGCCGGCGTGGGCTACGCTCCAGCGACAACGCACACCGCTTGTGCCGTTGGAGAGCGTGGCGCTGCCCATGCCGGCGTTGGTCGACAGGACGGCGAGCGACCTCGCGGCTGCGAACGCATGGCAATCAGCTACAGTGCATCCAGGCCAGTCGCTTGCCGCCATCTTCGCCGAACAGGGTCTCGATACAAACGACTTGGAGCGCGTCGTGGCTACCGACGCAGGCCAGTCGAAACTCTCACACTTGCGACCCGGGCAGCGATTTGAATTCATTCGCGGTGCCGAGGGCGAGCTGCGCGCGCTACGCTACGATCGCGGGGACGACCAACGCGTCCTGATGCGATTGGAGGGGCAACTAGCCCGCAAAGTGGTCGAGGCACGCCGAATCGAACGCGTGACACGAGTGGCTCATGGTGTGATCACAGACTCATTGTTCACGGCGGGAATCCGCGCCGGCATGAGTCACGCCCTGGTGCTGGCGCTGGCCAAGGTGTTTGGCTACGACATCGACTTTGTCCAGGATTTGCGGGAAGGCGACTACTTCACGGTTGTCTACGACAACATTTACCGTGATGGCGAATACCTGCGCTCAGGCGACATCATCGGGGCCGAATTCGTCAACCGCGGTCGTCGATTTACGGCCTTCCGATACACGTTGCCCGATGGCAGCACCGAATACTTCAGCGAAGATGGGAGACCCAAGCGGAAATCGTTTCTCCGCACCCCGATCGACTTCAGGCGCATCGCGTCCCGCTTCTCTTCATCGCGCATGCACCCGATCCTCGGCCGCATGCGCGCGCACAAGGGCGTCGACTACGCCGCTCCCTCCGGTACACCTATCTTCGCTGCAGGCGATGGAAAGGTGACGTTTTGCGGCTGGGCCCATGGCTACGGCAAGTTCGTGCTAATCCGTCACAACAGGGACATCAGCACCGCCTATGGGCATATGTCCCGATTTGCTGCTCGCCTGCACCGGGGCGCACGGGTTCGGCAAGGTGAGATCATCGGCTATGTCGGCATGACCGGCTTGGCCACCGGACCGCACCTTCACTACGAGTTCCGCATCGATGGGCAACAGCGCGATCCAATGACTGTCACGCTACCGCGGCCAGCCCCGCTTCCTGTACAACTGCGATTGGCATTCCAGCGCAGCATCCTGCCCGCGCTGTCCCAAATCGAGCAAATTGACGCGCGTTTCCGCCTGGCAAGCACAAATTGAGCAACGACACCCACAGTCGGGCCGAGCTATATCTGGGACTCATTTCAGGTACCAGTGCCGACGGCATTGACGTGGCACTGGTCGACTGTGCAGAAGAGCGAGTCCGGCTCTTGAAGGGAATCACGATTTCGCTCGCGCCAACGCTGCGGCAACAGGTTCTTGCCCTGTCCCAAGGTGACGGATCGTATGACATCGATCAGTACGGACGGCTTGACGTGCAGCTAGGCGAAGCGTTTGCGGCTGCAGCACTGGCGCTGCTAGGCATCGCTGGCGTTGCACCTGAGGCGATTCGCGCAATCGGATCACACGGACAAACCGTGCGCCACCGGCCGCTCGGCACGCACCCTTTCACTTTGCAGTTGGGCGACGCCAGCATCATTGCCGAACGCACGGGAATTCCGACCGTAGCCGATTTCCGCCGTGCCGACGTTGCCGCTGGCGGCCAAGGTGCACCATTGCTGCCCATTCTTCACGCCCGATTGCTTGCCACCCGTGATGAACCCTGCGCTGTGCTGAATTTGGGTGGAATCGCCAACCTGACAGTGCTCGGCGATGCGAACGGCATCCGCGGCTTCGACAGCGGTCCCGCCAACGCGCTGTTGGATGCGTGGTGCCAGCTTCACACGGGGCAACCCGTGGACAGTGGTGGCGTGCTGGCTGCCCAGGGGCGACCAGACCGCGATCTGCTTAATACCCTTTTGCGCGATCCCTACTTCGGGGCGCCGCCTCCCAAGAGTACGGGCCGGGAATACTTTCACCTGCGTTGGCTGGATGACCACCTGAGGGGTCGCGACATCGCTGTAGCGGACGTGCAAGCAACGCTTCTCGCACTGACTGTCCAAAGCGTGGTCCAGGCGCTTGCCGAACACGCTCCATCGACGCGGCTACTCTGGGTCTGCGGCGGAGGCGTGCACAACCGACACCTCATGGAGGCGTTGAAGGCCGCCCTACCGTTTCCAGTGCGCAGCACCGCAGATGTTGGAATCGACCCCGACTTCATCGAAGCGATGGCGTTCGCCTGGCTTGCGAAGGCGAGGTTGCAGGGAATTCCGGGCAACGTGCCCTCGGTGACCGGCGCGCGAGGAACTCGCGTATTGGGCGCCGTGTACTCGCCCACCCCATCATTCTGAATCGGACCCGCTGCGCTTGCGCGCAAACTGACTGTCGGGGACATCTCGAAGCGCCGCGATGGCTTCGCCGAATGCCTTATCTTCGCGGGCATCGAGTCCGGCATTCGTGCTGGAGCCAAGCTCAACCTCCCGTCCGGCGAAGGGCTCTCCGGGTCCCATCCCTAACCCGTGCCGCAACGCGTGCAGGATGACGTCATTCAATGACCACTTCCGCGCCAAAGCCAACGCTTTGATGCGCTCCGCAAGAGCCTCGTCGATGTGGCGCACTAGGATGTCCGGCATCAACCCGGCCCTCGCAATCAATACGCCCCTGCACCTCCGATTCTGCCATGCGCGATCCTGGCATGCGCAGCGATCAGCCAGTAGCCCGGTGACGGTCCAGTAAAGGCCTTAAACGCCACCATATGGCCAGTGCTGGCAAGGTGGCGAGGCAGGAGAAGATGAAATAGCCGTCGTAGCCGATGGTCGTGACGAAAACCCCGGAAAGGCCGCCAATCAGCTTTCCGCTGACCACGGTCAACGAACTGAATAATGCATATTGCGTGGCCGTGTAACGGTGGTCGGTCAAATCCGACAGAAATGCGACGGCCACAGTGCCAAGCAGACCCGTGGAAAAATTGTCCCCAACGATCATCACAATGAACCAGTCAACCTGCCCAGGGTGCCAAGACAGCAGCAGGAACAGCAAATTGGACACCGCTGCGGCAGCCAATGCCCACGGCATGCAGCGCTCGGCTCTCCAACGCAAGACCGCCGCGCCGCCAGCGAATGCGCCTGCAAGGCCCACCATGACGCCGAATACCTTGGACACTTCCGCTATCTGGACGAGGCTGAACCCTGCATGCAGGTAAAACGGCAAGGCAATCGGCCCCAGCATCTGATCCGAGATCTTGAATAGGAGAATGAACAACAACAACCAGGTACCTAGCCAACCTCCGAAGCGACTGAAAAACCGCGCGAACGGACCAATCACTCCGTCCTGCAACGCGTCCCGCAAGTCCCGAGCGCGTCGCCGGACATGCGAGGGCTCGCGTGCCACCAGCGTCGCGACGATTGGCACCAGAAGCAGCGCTGCCATGACGCGGTATGCGCTTGCCCAGCCCACCTGCTGCGCCAGTACAAGCGCCAATGCACCGCTCGCGATCAGGGCGATGCGATAGCCGAAGGTGTAGGTCGATGCCAGTGCCCCCTGCTCTTCCGGCGGGGCAATCTCGATGCGATAGGCATCGATCACGGTGTCCTGCGTTGCCCCAGCAAAAGCCGCAACCCCGACCATCAAGAGGAACGGAAGCAATCGCCCGCCAGGTGTGAGATAGGCCATGCCAAGAAGCGCCAAACCCAGCACACACTGCGCCAGCAGGAGCCAGCCACGGCGCTGGCCGAAGTACCTGAACACGGGCAGCGGCAGGCGGTCTACAAGTGGCGCCCACACGAATTTCAAGGAATATGTCAGTGACAGGTAACTGATCAGTCCGATGGAATCCAGGGTGACCCCTGATTGCTTTAGCCAACCGGATAGCGTACCTCCCACCAGAAGAAACGGCAGTCCGGACGAGAAGCCAAAAAAGAACATGACGAGCGCGGAGGGCTGGGTGAACGCGCGAACCAGGACAAGCGCACGTAACCGCAGAGTCATGTCGCCATGCCCAGGCGATAGTCAACCCAGTAGGGGGCGTGGTCGGAAAATCGCGGCGAACGCGCAATGCCGCAATCCGCAAGCGCGGCCCGCAGATCGGGCGAAGTCAACTGATAGTCGATTCGCCAACCCACATCCTTGGCATAGGCTTGTCCACGATTCGACCACCACGTGTACTGTTGTGCTTCTGGACGGAGTTCGCGGTAAGTGTCCACCCAACCGCGCGTGATCAGGTCATTCATCCATGCACGCTCCTCCGGCAGGCACCCGGAATTCTTCTGATTGGAACGCCAATTCTTGATGTCGAGCTGGCTCCGCACGATGTTCCAGTCGCCGCACAGCACGTAACTGCGTCCGCTGCACAACCAGGCATCGAGTATGCCGGCAAGCCACTTCATCACTTGGAACTTGAACGCCTGCCTGGCCTCACCTGATGATCCAGAAGGCAGGTATAAGGAAACGACGCTAAGCGATCCGAAGCGGGCTTCGAGGTAGCGGCCCTCGCCATCAAAGGCGTCCCAACCCAGGCTCGTCAGCACCTGGTCGGGGCGATGCCGACTGAGCACAGCTACGCCACTGTAGCCTGCCTTGCTTCGGGCATCGTGCCAATGGCAATGGAACCCATGGGGCCTGTGCACCGCATCCAGTTGCGCTTCATGAGCCTTGGTTTCCTGCAGGCAAACGACATCGGCATGTTGATCGGGAAGCCAATCGAACAGTCCCTTGCGCGCGGCGGATCGGATGCCATTGGCGTTCAACGTGAGAATTCGCATGCCCAGATCAGCGTAGGAGCCAGGCACGACCATGCCTGCGGGAAGGGGCGACGTCAACGCGATGAAGTCCGATAATCAGCACGACCCTCCCCAAGGCACCGTCATGCATCAGTTTCAGTCCGACTTCCTGGATCTCGCGCGCGCCACCGGAGTACTTCGCTTTGGGCACTTCACGCTCAAGTCGGGTCGCGAAAGCCCCTATTTCTTTAACCTCGGCGCCGTCTCGACCGGTGCAGGACTAGCACGTCTGGGGCGTGCATACGCAGCATGCGTTCAGGCGAGCGGCTTGCAGTTCGACATGCTGTTCGGACCAGCCTACAAGGGTATTCCGCTGGCAACCGTTACCGCGGTCGCCCTCGCCGAACACTGCGGGCGCGACGTGCCGATAGCCTACAACCGCAAGGAAGCCAAGGATCATGGCGAAGGCGGGGTGGTCGTCGGCGCGCCGCTGGCCGGGCGCGTCCTGGTCATCGACGACGTGCTTACGGCCGGCACCGCCGTGCGCGAATCCCTCGCGCTCATCCGTGCGCATGGCGCGACGCCGGCCGGCGTGCTCATCGCGCTTGACCGCCAGGAGCGCGGGCAAGGATCCCATTCCGCGGCCCAAGAATTGGCGACGGAACAAGGGCTGCCGGTAATTTCCATTGTCGCGCTCGATGAGGTCATGACCTACGTCCAGGCGCAACCGGGGATGGCGAGCATTCGTGACGCGCTGGCCGCATACCGGCTCCGCTATGGCGTTGAACAAGGCGACTGAAGGTAATATCCGGATCCCTCTCGGCGGCGCCTTGCGGCTGATTCAACCATGCGCATCAACATCATCGCCTGGGACAACGGCCTCGGCCTTTCCAGGCACCTTCGGCTGCTTGGCGTAGCGCTGGAACAGTCCGGCCACGCCGTCACGGTCACCGGCTTGCGCCGTGGTAATTGGCGCAAGTTGGGACGGCGCGTAAAGCTCGGTGCCCGGAACCTGTGGAGTCAGGTGCTGGGCGACCACGGCTGGTCGCGCCATGACGTCAACATCCTGATTGAACACATTCGCCCCGAGTTCCTCCCGTCGGCACGCATCAATGTATTGCTGCCCCACCCGGAATGGTTCCTCGACAGTGATCGCTCACTCTTGTCGGAAATCGATGCCGTCTTTGCACAGACCCATCATGCGATCCCGATATTCACCGCGCTGGGGAGCCGAGTGTTCTACACGGGATTCACGAGCGAGGATCGGTGGCAGCCCGAGGTCGTTCGCGAGCCAGCCTTTTTCCATCTCGCAGGTCGCAGCCGACACAAAGGCACCGACCGCCTGCTCGAATTGTGGCGGCGCCACCCGGAATGGCCACGGCTGACCGTCGTGCAGAATCCCAAGAGCGCGCAACCGGGGCTCCCCGCCGCCAACATCGACCACCGCATCGATTATCTCGACGACGCCGAACTCAGGCGCCTGCAAAACGCGCACTGGTTTCACTTGTGCCCGTCGGAAACCGAAGGTTACGGTCATTACCTTGTCGAGGCCATGGGCTTGGGCGCGGTCGTCGTCACTACTGATGCCGAACCCATGAATGAATTCATTACGCCCGACCGCGGAATCTTGGTCGATTTCCAGCGCACGGGGCAGCAAAACTTGGCGACGACGCATTATTTCGACGAGTCTGCCATGGAAATGGCAGTCGACCACGTGATGGCCATGGATGCTCGTACCTGCGTGGAAATGGGCGAGCGCGCACGCGCATGGTTCGTGGACAACGACCGGGCATTTCCGCAACGCCTTGATGCGGCGCTGCGGTCCATCACGTAAGCCAATGGTCATTCATTGCTGCCCGCCAAACGTCCGCTGCAAGTGCAAATGAGGCTAGAATCACAACTCGGATGATTGGCACCGATACCGAGGGCGTGGATTCAGGCAGTGCTCACGCGCGTTCCGGCGACTTCGGGCATTATCCGGCCGGGGGGATGTAATTAGGAATTTGACGGACGGACTTACGGACGGAGTTCTCTCATGGCCAGCATCAACCTGGTTTACCAGGACAACGGCTTTGGTCTCAGCCGCGACTATCGCCTCCTTGCCGGGGCGCTACGGCGCAACGGTTGCGAGGTCTTTGCGACGCGGGTCGATGGCCGCAGCGAGCGGCGGCGGCGGCGGCGCGGTGCCGGCGCAATCCTGCAGGCGCCGCGGACGTTGGCGTCCGCCATCCGGCGTCGGTTGGTCCCAGCACGCTTTGACCTCAACGTCCTGTTCGAGCACGTCTGGCCAGAACAATTGGATCTGGCGCGTGGAAACGTCGCGCTCCCCAATCCGGAATGGTTCGACCGGCACGACCAGCGGCGCTTGGGTTGCGTCGACCGCATCTGGGCAAAAAGTCGCGATGCGCTAGGCATTTTCCAGCGCCTTGGCTGCAGCACGCAGTTGGTCGGATTCACGAGCGAAGACAGGCTCGACCGCAGTGTGCGCCGCGAACGCAAGTTCCTTCATCTTGCAGGCGGTAGCCGCACCAAGGGCACCACGCGCTTGCTTGACCTCTGGCGCAAACACCCCGACTGGCCCCAGCTTACGGTACTGCAACATCCCAGTGAGGCAGTCGATCTGCCGGTCGCGGCCAACATCGAATACCGCGTTGGCTACCTGGATCCACGCCAGCCCGAGGCACTACGCGAGTTGGTTGCGCTGCAGAACAGCCACCAGTTTCATGTCTGTACCTCGGAGACGGACGCGTGGGGTCACTATCTGGTTGAGGCCCTTGGCGTCGGCGCGGTCACCCTCACGGTTGATGCGCCGCCAATGAACGAACGGATTGAACCCGGCTGCGGTCTATTGGTCCCTTATGCCGCGCGAGATCGAATGGCATTGGCCACGCGCTACTACTTCGACATGAATGCCCTCGAGGAGACGATTCGCGAGGCGCTCGAGCTGGATGCTGCGGCTATCAAGCGCATCAGCGACAATGCGCGTGCGTGCTTCGAACGAACCCGCGATGCGTTCGATCGACGTGTCGCCGCGGCCCTGAGCGAAAGCGTCCGTTGAGCCGCTGATCCATGCCCGCAAACAAAGGGCCATGGCTTGCCATTCAGCGCGAGCCATGGCAAGGCTGGCTCGGGATCGGGGCGCTGCTGCTGGCAGCCCTCACCGCCGCGGGAAACCTACCGCAACCCTGGCAGTCAAGCACTGCGGCGGCGGTCGCCTTATTCGCATTGCTGGCTTCCGGCGCTTGGCCATGGCGAGTCCTTCGTGGCCACCCCCTTCCATGGCTCATTCTGGCGTTTGCTGCTTATTGCGCGTTGCAGTCGGCGGCCGTGGCGCAACCGCTGCCCTCCGAGGATTACCTCAGGCAGCTAACCCTTGCTGCCAATCCGCTCAAGGTGCTTGTCTACGCCTGCGTTTTTGGCGTCTGGCTCGCCCGCTACCCGCAGTGGACGCTGCGCTCGCTGCAACTGCTCGCGATTGGTTGGCTGCTTTGGGGGCTTGCAAGCATGCCATGGACGCAACTCACGCTCATTGCCACGGGCGTTCTGCGGCTTCGTCTGGGCTACGCGGAGAATCTCACAGGCACATTCGCGGCGCTATGCCTAGTCATCGGCCTCTACCATGCTTGGCGCTTTCGGCAGCAAAGCGCCAGCTCCGCCCATGCCGCGCTACTGAGCGATGGTTGGGCGCTGTTAAGCCTGTGGTCGTTGGCAATTCTCCTGTTCGCGCAATCACGCGGCGCCTGGATCGCCGCAGCCGTTGGCGTTTTTGTACTCTGGGTCATGGGACGGGAGTCGTCTCGAGAGGCGCGCGTCGCGCCACGGCGCCAACGCCGCGGATGGCTGATGCTCGCTCTCATGACGCTGCTCGTCACCGCCTATGCGGTACGTCCCTCGGTGATGCACCGCATGGACTCGGGCGGGACCTCAGCCCTTCGGGTCCTTACCGGGAGCCCGATCAGCGCGGCAGCGCCGTCAGTCGGGCTACGCATCGAACTCTGGCGATTCGCCATCGAACGGATCGCCGCTCATCCATTTCGAGGCTGCGGGCTCGCCAGCATCCAGCCCATGCTGGCGCACAGTGGAATTCAATGGCAAGGCTATGTCCCACCGCATCTGCACAACACCCCGCTGCAAGTTGCCGTGGGGTTGGGCCTGCCCGGCCTGACGTTGGTTGCCTCCGCTTTCCTGCTGCCCTTATATGACACATTGCGGGCGTGGCAACGGCAGCAAGCAACTCGTCCCGAACTATCGCTTTTGCTCGCGTTGGCGATGATATTCCTGACGGTCAACCTCTTCGACTATCTCGCCTGGAGCAATGGTTACATGCGCGCACCGCTGGAGCTTGTGCTGGGCTGCGTCATAGCTACTTCACTGCGATGGCGACGGGACCAGGAAGCCACGTCCGTGGCATGAGCGTAGACCACGGAAATCAAAAAACCCGCATTGCGCGGGCTTTTTGATTTCCGTGGGATTGCGCGGCAGCACGCCGCCGGATGCGACGCCTACTTGATCTTCCCTTCCTTGTAGATCACGTGCTTACGGACCACGGGGTCATACTTCTTCACTTCCATCTTGTCCGGCGTGTTCTTTTTGTTCTTGTCCGTCGTGTAGAAATGGCCCGTGCCGGCTGATGACGTCAAACGAATCTTGTCGCGCTTGGATGCCATGGTGCGATCTCCTCAGACCTTTTCGCCGCGGGCACGAAGCTCGGCGATTACGGCTTCAATCCCCTTCTTGTCGATGGTTCGAAGGGCTTGGCTGGAAACCCGCAACTTGACCCATCGATTTTCGCTCGCCACCCAGAACCGGCGCTCGTGAAGGTTGGGTAGCCAGCGACGGCGGGTCTTGTTGTTGGCGTGCGAGACGTTGTTGCCGACCTGCACGGCCTTGCCTGTGACTTGGCAGACGCGAGACATAGTGATCTCCGGATGACGAACTGCCGCCCTTGGCCAGAGCGGCTACGGCCCAGCGCCCCGAAGGGCCACGCGATACTGGACATGCGCCCTAGGCCCATGCATCGCGTTGCACGGGCGGGCCAGCAAACGCGGGCCTGGCTTGGTCGAGCCAGAAAGGATAGCGGCAAGAATCCACATGAGCAAGCGGCGCACTTCGCCGGGCGTGCGCCTGCAGGCGCGCTGTGGGATGATTCGCGATCTTTGCGTTCCCGCAATCACGAATCGATGGAGTCACCCATGGCAGAAACACTCCCCAACGGCCAAGCAGAGCAACCGCAGCTGGCGCTTCAGAAAATCTACGTGCGGGACGTGTCTTTCGAGGCACCCAACGCACCACAGGTATTCCAGGACTTGGGCCAGGCGAACGCGCAGCCGCAAATCCAGCTGAATCTCGGCCATAAGGCGACGGAGCTTGGCCAGGACGCGTACGAAGTCGTGCTGACCGTGACACTCACCTGTACGCTCGAGGAGCGGACCGTCTATCTGGCCGAAGTCCAGCAAGCTGGCATCTTTACTGTTGCCGGTTTCGACACGGCCAACCGCGACGCGATCCTGGGGGCCTATTGCCCCAACATGCTGTTCCCCTATGCAGGCCAGGCAGTAACCGATCTGATCCAAAAGGGCGGTTTCCCGCCGTTTTTCCTGCAGCCGATCAATTTCGACGCGCTCTACGCCGAACAGCAGCGTCGCGCCAGCATGCCTGAAGCACCTGCCGCGCACGCCTGAAGCCAATGACCGCACGCACACGCGTCGCGGTTCTCGGCGCGGGCTCCTGGGGAACCGCGCTGGCTGCCGCGCTGTCACGGCACGGCAGCGAAACGCGCTTGTGGGGCCGCGATGCCGAGCAGCTCGCGGTCATGGACCGTACGCGACGTAATCCCCGCTACTTGTCCGAGCAGGACCTGCCGGCGGGATTGCGGTGCCTGTCCGACCTTGACGCGACGCTGGACAGTGCGGACGTCGCCCTGATCGTGGTCCCCAGTCACGCCTTCGCCGAACTGTTGAAGCAGCTCATGCCGCGACTTCCGCAGCAAACGGAAATCGCTTGGGCAACCAAGGGATTCGAGCCGGGAACCGGCCGATTCTTGCATGAACTGATTGGCGACAGCTTTCCGGGGCGGCCCGCCGCTGTCGTCACTGGACCATCCTTCGCCCGCGAGGTTGCCCAGGGGCTGCCAACGGCCCTCACCGTGCATTCGGTCGACATCGCCTTCGCGCAACGGCTTGCCGGGCTGCTGCATGGACCTGCACTGCGAGCCTATTCCGGTAGCGACGTTCTTGGCGCGGAACTTGGCGGTGCAATGAAGAATGTGCTCGCAGTAGCCACGGGGGCAGCCGACGGCATGCAGCTTGGCTTGAACGCCCGCGCGGGCCTGATCACCCGCGGCATGAATGAAATGCTGCGGTTGGGCGTGGCATTGGGTGCGCGGGCCGAGACGTTGATGGGTCTTGCGGGACTGGGCGATTTGGTATTGACCTGCACTGGCGAGCTGTCGCGCAATCGCCGTCTTGGTTTCCTTCTTGGTCGCGGAGTACCGTTGACGCAAGCGCTGATGGAGATTGGCCAGGTTGTCGAAAGCGTCGTGACGGCAGAGGAGGTCATGCGCCTCGCCGAACGGGTGGACTTGGATCTTCCCATCAGCTTCCATGTGCGGGCCGTCCTGCGGGGCACGATGACGCCCGCAGAGGGCCTTCAGGCCTTGCTCGCGCGCGAGCAGAAGCCGGAATACCCGGCTGGCCTCTTCGGGCGCCACTGACGTCCGACGTGCGGCAGCCGCCCTGCAACCCGCGCGTGCGGTGCTAAGCTCGTAGGGTTTAATGCCCGCCGGGCATTGGGAACGGCATCTTGGGCGGTAACCCGACGCGCATGCAGCCGGCAATCGGACCGGCACGATTAGATGACCTGCCGGTCGCATGGCGGCGACTGTTTGCCGCTGGCCCCGCGGCAACCGGGCAACTCGGCGTGCTCGGATTCTTGCTCGAAATCAACCAAGTCGAAGGGCAGGCCGCTGCGGAATTGGACGTCGCGCCGGTCCTGCTCAGTGCTCTGGGCAACGGTCGCTACGCAAGACCCTTGCCTCTCGACGCCCGGCATCTGCCCGCCAGCGGATTGGGCGTTGCGCAGCAGCGACTGGCGAGTAGCTTGCTGGGCCTGACACAAATCACTCGCAAGGGCCGCAGCTATGCACGTCTGACCGGCGCACTGGGTGATGCCTTGTTAATGGAGATGCTGGATAGCGCGCCCTGCTTATTCGGCGGCGTTGCCGGCCTTCATATGCAGCGTGGGACCGCCCAACCGCTGCGCTGGAGCTGGTTGATGGAACGCGATGGGCGCCAACGTCTGCAGCCGCAGCTGCTTGCCGGGCAACGTCTGCTGCGAATTGGGACGCTGTGGGTCCTTGATGCCGAACATGCGAGCCTATCGATGATGGATGCCGATGCCGGCGCCGCTGCGATGCTGGACCTGCCGCCGCTGCCGCCCGAGGCGAGCGGCGCGGTCGCCAGCCTTCTGCAAGGCACCCATTGGGCGGCACAGATTCCCACGCCACGCTCGTTTGACGGGGTGGCCAAGGCCGATCTCAACCCGAAAGCCGTGCTGACCCTGCATGCGCTGACTCGCCACGCACGGCTGGGCGCAGGAACACCGCCACTAGCCTTCGGAAGATTGAGCTTCGACTACGGCGGCGAACGACTGCCTGGCCGCGGAGGAGAAGGTCTCGTGCGCCGCTTGCGCGACGGTCGCCTGGTGGAAATCGCCCGGAAGCGGGCCGAGGAACTGGCCGCCATGGAACAACTGGAGGCGGCAGGTCTTACCCCGGCCGTCGATACGGAAGGGTTGCCTTGGGACTTGGCGGATACCTTGCCAGAGGACGCTTGGCTATTCCCGGGTGCCGGACATGCCGGAGCACTGGAGGTCAATACGCCTGCGCGATGGCTGGGGTTGCGCGCCAAGCTCGAGGCAGAGGGCGTCCAGTTTGACTATGCGGCCAGTTTCCCATTCGAGGTGCTCGAGGGTGCGCCGCAGTGGTACGGCGTGGCAACGCCAGAGGATGACGGGCAATCGTTTTCCTTGGAGGTCGGACTCGAGCTGGAAGGCCACCGCATCAATCTCCTGCCGGCCGTCGCGCAGGCATTGGCGGAGCGCCAAATCAGCCTAGCGCCAGCGGCGCATGAACCGGAAGACGCCGTTTGGTACGCGCCTGTGGATGCACGCCGCCGCATTCCGGTTCGCCTGGCCGCGCTTCGCGCCCTTTTGGCGCCATTGGCCGAGTACCTGGACCGCCCTCGCCCGCGCTTGCATCTACCGAAGGTACAAGCGGGCCGACTTAGCGAGTTGCGCAGTGCCATGCCGGCGGATCGCCCATTCGAAGCCCCTGCGGAACTGAGCGGCTTCACGCAGCGCCTGCTGCGCGCGGCTGCCGAAGCCAGTGACACTCCGCCGCCTTCGCTGAAGGCGGAACTGCGTGGCTACCAGCGGGAAGGATTGCGCTGGATGAATGCGTTGGCAGAGGCAGGATTGGGCGGTGTTCTCGCGGACGACATGGGCCTTGGCAAGACCGTGCAGTTGCTCGCGCACCTGTTGGCCCTCAAAGACCGGGGGAGCCTGCTGGCGCCAGTGCTCCTGGTGGTGCCGACGAGCCTTATCCCCAACTGGGAGCAGGAAAGCGCGCGCTTCGCGCCAGGTTTGCGGCTGCTCACGTTGCATGGCGCGCAGCGCGGCGAGCGATTCGCATCCATGTCATCCAGCGACGTGGTGCTGACCACGTATGCCTTGCTACCGAGAGACGTTGCGACGCTTCGCAGGCAACCCTTTTCCCTGGCGGTACTGGACGAGGCACAACAGGTCAAGAATCCGCGCACGCGCGCGCGCCGCGCGCTCAAGGAACTCGTCATCCCGCGGGTTATGGCGCTGACCGGCACGCCATTGGAAAACCATCTTGGCGAACTGTGGGCGCAACTTGACCTCGCAGTGCCCGGCCTGCTTGGGGACGAGCATAGCTTCCGCAGGTTCTATCGCCAGCCCATTGAGAAACAGACAGACGTCGAGGCCCAAGCGCGGCTCAATCGCCGGATCGCGCCGTTCATCCTCAGGCGCACCAAAGCGCAGGTCGCCCGGGAATTGCCCGCAAAAACGGAAATCACCCGTTCCGTGCGATTGGAAGGACGGCAGCGGGAGCTTTACGAAAGCCTTCGGCTAAGCCTTGCGGAAGAGCTTCGTCAGGTGATCGCGCAACGCGGAATTGAGCACAGCGGGATCGTCGTGCTGGATGCGCTGCTGAAGTTGCGACAGGCTTGCTGCGACCCTCGATTGGTCAAGCTGGAGGCCGCGCGGGGCATACAGGAATCCGCCAAACTTGAACTGTTGATGGAAATGCTGCCGGCACTGGTGGACGAAGGCCGCAGCGTCCTTTTATTCAGTCAATTCACGAGCATGCTGGCCCTGATCGCCCATGAGCTCGAGCGCTTGCGGATTCCGTTCGTCATGCTGACGGGTGATACCCGTGATCGCGCGGCCCCGGTGCGTCGTTTCCAGGCCGGTGAGGTGCCGCTGTTTCTGCTGTCGCTGAAGGCGGGCGGTGTGGGCCTCAATCTGACCGCCGCGGATACCGTGATCCACTACGACCCGTGGTGGAACCCCGCAGCCGAAGCTCAGGCGGTTGATCGTGCCCACCGCATCGGCCAGGACAAGCCTGTCTTTGTGTACCGACTGGTCGCTGCGGGCACCGTCGAGGAACGCATCGAGGAGCTCAAACAACGCAAGGCATTGCTTGCGGAAGCTGTCTTGGAGGGCGGTGGCACGCGCGAACGACTCAGCTTCGACCAGTCGGATCTGGATCTGCTCTTGGCTGCCACCCCGGGCGGCTGAAGCGTTGGGCTGTTGCCCGGCAGTGCACAGTGCGTTCGCCCGTGGGGCCTTGCTTGCGGGCGACGCGGGCGCATGTTCGTTGCCACGCCCAATCGCCGGCACAGGAGATCTCCTTCGTGAGCAACCGCAACATCATCCGACGTGTCAGGGGGCTGCCCGCCAGCGATGGCGCCGGCGTGCGGCTGACGCGCATTATCGGTCAGCCGGCACTGGATAGCCTCGATCCATTCCTGCTGCTCGATGCCTTCGGATCAAACCAAGGGTCGGACTATATCGCCGGTTTCCCCGATCATCCGCACCGAGGTTTCGAGACCGTCACGTACATGCTTGCAGGTCGCATGCGCCACCGAGATAGCGTGGGCAATAGCGGGTTGCTGACGGCAGGTGGAGCGCAGTGGATGACTGCTGGTCGCGGCCTCGTCCACTCGGAGATGCCGGAGCAGAGCGAAGGCGAAATGCGCGGCTTCCAGCTGTGGGTCAACCTTCCCGCAACGCACAAAATGATGCCCCCCCGCTACCAGGACATCGAACCGGAGCGCATCCCCGTCTGCGCGCCTCTATCTGGCGCGCGGCTCCGCGTGATCGCCGGTAACGTCCTGGGCGCCGAAGGACCTGTCAGCGGCGTTGTCACCAACCCCCTCTTCGTTGACATTACGTTGGATGCCGGATCCCGGCTAAGCCTGCCCGTGCCGGCCACCCATACAGCGTTCGTGTACCCATTCGAGGGCGCAGAATTGGCCGTGGGTTCCAGCTCCTTGCCGCTTGGTGAACTGGGAGTGCTGGGTGAGGGCGACTCGGTCGAACTCTCGGCACCGCTTGGCAAAGTGCGGATGATTCTCGCCGCAGCCGCTCCGCTACGCGAACCGGTCGCGCGCTGGGGTCCATTCGTCATGAACACCGAGGCAGAGATCCGCCAGGCGATCGACGATTATCGCTCAGGACGCCTATAGCTCGACCTTCGTCCTGGCTGCGCTGGGCTCTGGCGACACGTGCGGATCGGAAGCGTTCCTCGCTTCAGCGCGGCGCGACGACGCGGGCATTGGGCGATGGCAGTCGGTGGCCACAGCCTCAATGCAGCAACTGGCCACCTCGACGTCCAGCGTTCGGCCCCGGCGTGCCGCCACCACCCGCCCCCGCAAGCACTTGCTCGCGTAGGGTAGGAGGATGGACGCGCCAATATTCCGCGAGCGCGCCAACGGCCTCAGGCAACTGCGAAAGGAATCCGTCGTAGCTGACATCGTCCAGCGGATCAACGGGCTCCTCGGTGCCGAGAGCGCCCGAGTCGATGGCCAACGCAACGACGGGGCCGAGCAATTGCATCAGTTCATGGTCCTCGGCCAGGCGCGCCTCCCACAGATCAGCGCGGAGGTTGATGCCATGGGCAAAACCGTGGCACCAGCCTGCGGCGCTCAACGCGGTGTCGCCGGTATCGGTGTCAACCTCTCCGAGTATCGGCTCATACCGCTCATGCTCGATCTCCATCACGATCGAGTCATTGAGGCGGGCAAGGAGGGTAAGAATCCGGTTTCCCTCGGCCGCATCAGCGAACGGTTCGTGAAGCACTTCCGGAAGCCATTCATCCGGGCGAGCTGGCTCAGGTCCGACGCTGAGCGCTGTGAGCAAGCCGTGGACGCCATCGAGCAGCGGCCCCTCTTCGCAGTTGTGGCGCCGCAGAAACAGGTCTAGCTCGTCCATTTCAGCGTCGGTGAGCGAGAGCGTGAGATCATCGTTCATGTCAGCTCCAAAACAACGGGCGCATGGTCCGACGGACGCTCCCACGCACGAGCAGCGCGATCAATCCGCGCACCCCGTAATCGAGGATGCAGCGCCTTGCTCGTCAGTATCAGGTCGATACGAAGACCCAAGTCGCGACGAAACGCGCCCTGCCGATAGTCCCACCACGAATAGTGGCCATCGCCCTGTTCGAAAACGCGGAAGCTATCTTCGAGCCCAAGTGCCAGCAAGGACCGCAGCGCCTCTCGCTCGGGCAGGCTGCACAAGATCTGCTCATGCCACATTGTCGGGTCATGGACGTCACGGTCCTCGGGCGCGATATTGAAATCGCCAAGCGCCAACAATTCCGGCCGTCGCATCAGTTCGCCTCGCAGATACTCGCGCAAGGCCGTCAACCAGCGCAGCTTGTAGTCGTACTTGTCGCTGCCCACAGCCTGGCCATTGACGACATAGAGGTTGACCACACGCAAGCCATGCACGTCCGCGGCAAGAAACCGACGTTGCGGGTCGTCGAGCCCTGGCAGACCGTTCAACACCGCCGACAAGGGCGTCCTAGACAATAACGCGACGCCATTGTAGGTCTTTTGCCCGGTGAATGCCGCCTGGTAGCCGATCGCCGCAAAGTCCTTGACGGGGAATCGGTCGTCTTCGAGCTTCGTCTCCTGCAGCGCAAGCACATCAGGCTGTTCGGCCTCGAGCCACGCCAACACGTGCGGGAGGCGCACCGCGAGCGAGTTCACGTTCCAAGTCGCGATTTTCATGTTGGTATTGTCGCGCATTCCCCAATGGGACTCGCAGCGGCATGCCGAAACCATCTTGCGCAATCGTAGTGCCGCCGTGATGCTTTTGGCGTCATTCGATCATCTGCGCGACGCACGTTGCCATTACCGTGCATCCTCACCCACCTAGATGAGTGCTCCCATGCGCACGTCAACGATCTTGCTCGCCGCGCTTGCGCTGCCGCCTGCAGCGGCGCTTGCCGCATCATCGGGCCCATCGGCGCGACTTCCGAGTGGCCGGACGCTGACACCCGTCGGACAGCTTGCAGCAACCCCTAACTTTCCCGTCGCCGTGCTCGCGGCTGGCGATGACGTCGCGGTCGTCAACGATGGAGCCGCGAAATGGCAAAGCGTCCAAGTTTATTCGGCGCGTGACCTTCGCGCGCATGCTTCCATCCACACCGTCCTCCGGCCCGGCCATTCATCGGCGTCACCGGGGGCCGTGGTAGCCCAAGGCGCCGCTGGTCCTTCCCGAGGCTTCGCGAGTGATGCCATTCCAGGCCAGAGCCTGTACCAAGGCATCGCTGCGGGCGCTGACGGTCGGCTGTACGTGACAGGTGGCAGCAGCGACAACCTGCTCGCGCTTGAAATGCGGCATGGCGCGCTGCGCCTCACGCGCGAGTATCGACTGGACTGGCAACCGTTCCCCGCGTCTCAATATCCCTATCAGTACGCCGGGAATTGGCAGCAACCTCGGCGGTTCTACCCGGACAGTGTGGTCATCGGTCCGAACAAGGTGCATGCATATGTCACGGGATTGCTATCGAACAGCTTGGCGCGGATCAACCTCGCCAGCGGCGCGACGTCCTACCTGAACATCGGCAGCTACCCCTTTGCGGTGACGTTCGCGGATGGTGGAAAGCGACTGGTTGTCAGCGATTGGGGCGGAAATGGGGTTACTGTGGTCGATCGAGCAGCGTGGAAGGTCCTCGGCGAAGTGCCGACCGGGCCATCCATCGGCCCCAGAAGCCTCGCCGCTGGCGCCCATCCCACGGCGTTGGCGGCGCAGCCCGGCACGGCCATCGTCTGGGTAGCCGACGCCAATATCGACCGCATCGTGGCAGTCGATACGCGCAGCCTTCGGGCCGTCCGCGTCCTCGATGATTCGCCCTACCCCGGAGCACCTCCGGGCTCGTATCCCGATGGCTTGGCCGTCTCCGGAGGACGGTTGTTCGTCGCCAACGCGGGCAATGACGACGTCGCGGTCTACGACTTGACTACGAATACCCGCGTGGCCCTGATTCCCACGGGTTGGTATCCGACCGCGGTCGCGGTCAACGGTCATGGGCTGTACGTGGCCAGCGCCAAAGGCATGGGAAGTGGGCCCAATCTCAAGCATCAGTGGGTGGGCGATTTCATGCATGGCCTCCTGCAGCGCGTCGATCTGCGCATGTTGGCCGCTCATGCGAGCGCCTGGACCGCGAAGGCGCTCGCGGACGACGGATTCAGTGATGTCCAACGCCGCGCACGCGATGCGGCCAATGCCCAGGCCTCGGCTTGGTTGCACGCGCATATCCATCACGTCGTGTTCATCCTGCGCGAGAACAAGACCTTTGACGAGGACTTGGGCCGGTACCGTGCGGCGGGCCGTTGGGCCGACGCCAGCCTTGACCTTTACGGTCCGCGCGAGTTGCCGAATCTCTACCACCTGGCCTCAAGCGGCGCGCTGTTCGTCCATTTCTATGCCGACGGCGAAGTGACTTCACAAGGTCACCAGTGGACGACAGCTGGCTCCGACTCCGATTTCGTGCAGCGCACATGGCCATTGTATTACTCGAACCGCGGCTATATCGCCAATTCCGGTTGGACGCAGGACCTCGTGCCGCACGAGGCGATGGCTCGGAATCCGTACGCGATTTACGCCAACCTCTCGTCGCTCGGCCATTGGAGCAACCCTTGGGTAACCTACCCGGGGCGCCTATTCCTGTTCGATGATTTGCTCGCCCACCACGTCGATTTCGAGGACTTCGGCGAGTTCGCGGCACGCAACAAGATCGGAAATATCTCGGCATCGCTGCGCGCTCACCTGGCCGTTGCCTACCCGGCGTGGGACCGCATGATATTGGACACGCGCCGTGCAGGCATTGCCGACGCCTGGATCCGCGCTCACGCGAGGCATCTACCTCGCGTCATCTACCTGTGGTTGCCCGACGACCACACTGCCGGGATGGCGGCTTGCATGGCGAGTCCTGACAGTTACGTCGCCAACAATGACGAGGCTACCGCCGACGTGATCCACACGCTGTCCCTCCTTCCGGCCTGGAAGCACACGCTCGTTCTCTTGACTGAGGATGATGCGCAATCGGGTGCCGACCACATCGACGCGCATCGAACTTTCGCTGTGGCGCTCGGACCATGGGTGCGACCCGGCGTCCTGGTCAGCGAGCATCTATCCCAGGTCGACTTGCTGCGAACGATCGAGGCGATCGCGGGGGTACCACCGATGTCACAGTGGGATGCCAATGCGCACGTGCTGCAAGGGATCTGGCGGACAACCGCTCATGTCGCGGCAGAACCCGTCCTGCCTCCACGCGTTCGCATGGAGCGCAATGGGGGGACCTGTTTGCCCGATTCGCCATTCCGTCAATGGCCCCTGGCCCGCGTGCCCGGCAGGGCGCGCATCGCGTGGAATGGCTTGCCGGCATCGTCTCGGTATTCGCCAACCGCCTTGCTCAAAGTCAGCGGTGCCGAGCAAATGCGTCAGGAATGGCTGGCCAGCAAAGGTCCGGCCGCCTACGCGGCGGAGATGAATCGGATCCATGCGATGGCCGCGCACGAGCAACGACCGGTGCAATCCTTGCTTGCGGGCGATAGCGGGGATTAGCCGACGTTCGGACTAGACGCAGCCTTCATTGCTCGCCTGTTCGAGGCTCGCCTGACGCGTTTCAGGTATCCCGACAAGCGTCAGGGCTGCGCCGACCAGGGCCGTCACGGCCAGGAAGGCCACGGCAAAACTCTGCCCGAAGTCCTGGAACAATCGCGGGAAAACGAACACGCCGAGTGCCGCCCCAAGCCGGCCTGCGGTCACGCTAAGCCCCTGCACGAGACCGCGCACGCGCGTCGCTGCCATTTCCACCCCCAACATGCCTGCGCCGCTGATCGAGCCCGGGCCAGCTTGATTGAAGAGGAAGAAAAGGCCATACAGCACAACGCCATACAAAGGCGCGCTGGTACCCGGGTGGAAGGTCGAGGCGTACAGGCCCAGCATCGCAGCCATCATCACGAAGCCCATCGCTTGCAGCGGCTTTCGACCCCAACGATCGATCAGTAGGACCGCGACGACACTGCCGCTCACACTGAAAATGGCAGAATTGATCAGCTGGAATTCGGCCGGACTCAGGCCCACGCCTTTGCCCAGAAGGCTCGGTCCGAAGAGACCGCCCGCATAGATCACGATGTCGTAGACAAACCAGAGCAGGCTGATCATCGCGAAACGCCGCCAATAGCGCGAAAAATACGCCCGCACGCCTGCGGAAAGACTGCCCTCAGTCGCCACTTGGTCGGCCACCTGGTCGCCGGCCACATGGGCTACTACCTGCTTCAATGCCTCGCCATCGCCCTTGATGTGCGCATAGTAGCGGGGGGTTTCCGGCAAGCGCCTGCGCAGGATGATCACCGCTGCAGCCGGGATGACGCCAGCCCCAAGCGTAATGCGCCACTGCAAGCCCGGGGGCACATGCAGGTGTTCGAGCACAATCTGCAGCACGGAGGCCGCGATGGCCCCGAGGACCCACATCAGGGAAAAACCGACGGTCAGGGCCTTGCCCCGATCGCGTGCATTGCTGTGCTCGGCCATGATCATCGGCGACAGCACGTAATCTGCCCCGATGCCGAATCCGAGGAGCGTGCGCGCCAGGATCAGCATGCCGATGCTTCCGCAGAACGCCTGGGCGACGGCAGCGAGTGCCATAAGCGAAACATCGATGCCATAGAACCGCTTCCGGCCGGCATTCGATAGGACGCCAAAAACGATTGCACCGGCCGCGGAGGCCAGCAGTGCACTGGCGACCAGCAACGACGACTGCGGCCCGGTGAGCCGCTCCACCCCGAAACTATGCAATACGAGGGGCAAGACGACGCTGATTGAAATCAGGTCGTACCCATCGGTGAACACACCCATGCCCGTGGTGAGCACGGCGCGCGCGTGAAAGCGGGAAAAGCGCTGCTGGTCGAGTAACTCGAGGGCGGCAGGGGGAGTGGGTTGCATAGTCCGTCCTCGCAGGAAGTGGTATGTGCAAGGTGCCGATGCTAGCGGGTCGGCAGCAGAAGATCCGCCACGGGCTTCAGGTGCCCGGGCGGTACGCGCGGTTGCTTGGGGTCCCGGGAACGCACGTCGACCCGATGAGGTGGGCGGCCGCCCGATTCGGCGACCGCCCCCGCGAATGCCCGCTGCAGCGGGCCGCGATCAAAAATCGATCGTGGCCGAGCCGAAATAGGCCCGCGGCTCCTCATAAATGGCGCGCACGAATGGCACACCGGCGTAGGTTTGGTCACCGTACCCGAACGTGTAGTAATGACGATTGAGCACGTTGTCTACATGCAATGCCAACTTCACGTCCTTGAGCATCCCGGTGCCAAAGTGGAGGGTGTCGCGCAAGGTGAAGTTCATCACCGCGTAGCTCGGGATCGTTTCCGCGGTCGGGATGCCTGCGTTGTATTCATTCACATATTGCGAGCCCGCGTAGTGCTCGCTGAGGTTGGCGCGCCAGGTCTTCCACTTCCAACCGATGCCCAGGTTGGCAAGGTGCTGTGGCACACCAGCCAGAGGCTGGCCCGACGCAACGTTCTGGCCGGCGAGGGCCGCCGCACCGGCGGCGTTCGCCACCGTGAAGCTGGAGGTGAAGAAAGCCTTGTTCTGCGAAATGTTACCGAAGACGCTGAAGGCGCCCAGCGACGTCTCGACGCTATCCTGCAAGTCGAGTTCGATCCCTTCGTACCGGGACGTGCCGCCATTGGAGGTGGTGGTCAGGCCGGAAACCGGATCGGTCACCTGGATGAATGTATTCGCGAAGTCTTCGCGATAGACGTTGATCGCGCCTTCGAATCCGTGGGCGGAATAGCGTGCACCCGCCTCGATGTCCCGCACGTATTCCGGCGTCACATGCAAGGGCACGACGACGGTCTGGCCATTGGCATTTGTCTGGCCCACGTTGTTGTAATAGGAGGCAATGCCGGGGAATTTGGCCGTCTTGCCCCATGCCGCGTACAAGCTGACGTGCCGCACGGGCCTCCAGTTCAAGCCGAGCGTCGGCGAGGTGTAGTGCTCGCTGTCCGCGACGGTTCCGCTGCCCGCGTAGTAGAAGCCCATGTTGTCGAAGTCGCTGGTTCGGGCAAACATGTACTTCAGGCCCGGCGTGACGTGAAGCGTGCCATCGAACAGGCTGATCTCATCCTGGACGAATGCCGAACCGAGGCTGCGCGAGTCGTGTTCATCCCAGGCATTGTTGTAGCCGGTCACCAGCGGCATCGGATTGGCCCCGTACCAGTACTCGGCCGAATGCAACTTGGTGTGCGAATAATCAGCGCCGAACTTGACCTCGTTATGCGGCAGGTTCAGCGTGAAATGCGGCATGACCCCGTACTGCTGGGTGCTGTAGAGATAGGTGTGGTAGGCATTGCCCGCCGCGTAGCTGCCAAACAGGGCGATCGGATCGTAGGTAATGGCCGGCGGATAGGGCGAGTAAGGCCATGTCGCGGGCTGGTTCGGCAGGTAATACGGTTGCGTTGCGCTTTGCGAAAAGGCGGGATTGCCGAAGGACACACGGCTGTAGTCGACGTTGCGTGCATAGACGCGCGCATTGAATGACAGCATGTGGCTGACGCGCATCCGATCGCCCAAGATGTACGTGCCGCCATGATCCTTGTTGTAGCTGTTCGTCCAGTTGAGCGGCCAACCGTAGTTGTAGCCGTATTGCTGGATCAGCGCCAGAGGTACGGTGTGGGGCGTGAATCCCTTGTTCTGGTTGTAGATGGCGTACGCATAGACCTCGCCGTCGCCGCCGTCATAGGGCAGCACGCCGGCATAGAACAGGTTGGTGTTCCGGTTGCCCGAATTGGCCTGCCAGCCGCTGCTGGAGTTGTGGTCGATGCTGATCAAGCTGCGCACGCCCCCGATGTTGCCGGTGTTGGCTGTCAGCGCGTAGAACCACGTGTCGAAGCTCCCGCCACCCATGGTAACCATGGCGTCCGGTTGCGCCGAGGGATTGCGCGGTTCGAACGCGATGGTGCCGCCCAGGGAATTGTAGGAAGTCACCGCAGGATTGTTGATGCCCCGGTAGATGTTGACGCTATTGATGTCGTTCAGCGTCAGCGGAATGTTGTTGCGGGTGGACGCAGAATTGGTCGTGCCGCCGTTGAATGGATCGTTGATCGGCACGCCGTCGAATGTCTCCGAGAACTGGCCGCTGCTGAAGGCACGGAAGGTGATGTTGGTGCGGACACCGTTCGCCGCGGGCGTCCGCACGTTGATCGAGGGCGTACGTTCAAGCAACCCCTGCACGTCCAGCATGGGTGAAGCGAAGCGGATGGCCGAGGGACCGATCACGGACTCGCTGAAGGCCGCATGCATCGGGATTCGAGTCAAGGTCAATTCGCGCGCAATGACTTCGATCTTGCTCAATTGCTGGACAGGCTTCGAACCCGTGTCGCTCCCGTTCTTTTCGGCAACGGTATGCGACGTGGTCGTCTGGGCATAGGCGCTGGCGGGCAAAACCGTCATCAATCCAGTGCCCGCAAGGGCAATGAAAAGGGCGGAAAGTTTAGGCTTGTGCATTGGAGTTCCTCGGGGCTTTGGATTAGTTGGCGGGTGCTCGATCATTGCGATGCCATTGCGGTGGGTCTTGGGCAGCAATTTGCTCCCGAATAATTCATCGACCATCCGGGCCGATTAACGAGCGCGTTGCGTTGCGCCAGCCGGTGGGGATGCCTATGCCCGCGTGACCGGGCCTCCCAGATCGAGCCATGCCAGCGAATGCACCACGATCGCTGCCACTATTGCCCGAGAGCAACCAGCGTCCATTTTGTTCATTCGATTCAACTTGCCAGCGCGGTATGACCAAGGCATGACAAGGCTTCGTCATTACGACTATGTATTGTTTCGGTAATTGAAGCGTGATTGCATCGGCCCGATTTGTGCAATCGGGCACCTTTTTCCACTTTATTGTGGAATGCGGGCAGGAACAAGCGGGGCGATCGTGCGATGGCCCCGGTCCGGTCTCCCGGAATTCCGCAGGATGGCCATCGCTTCATCCACGCCGCGGACCGACCCCGTCCGTCGTGTGCAATCCTCCCTGGGGATCCCCCTTCGGCGCCGCTGCTTCACGCCGCAAGTCCATAGCTCCGCAGAAGCGGCAACGGATCCGGATCCCGGCCACGGAACGCACGGAAACTCTCCAGCGCGGGTCGGCTGGCGCCTACCGCGAGGATCTCCCTTCTGAACGCGGCACCGGTGTCGGGATTGAACACGCCCTCGTCTTCAAAGCGCGCGAAAGCGTCGGCAGCCAGCACCTCGGCCCACAGGTAGCCGTAGTAGCCAGCCGCATAACCTCCGGAAAAGATGTGCGTGAAGGCATGAGGCAAACGCTGCCAGGCCGGCGGCGGCAAAACCGATACCTCGCGCCTCACATCAGCCAGCAAATCAAGCGTTCGCGGTCCCCGCGCAGGATCGTATTCCGCGTGCAGGCGCAGGTCGTAGAGCGCGTATTCGAGCTGACGCAAAAGATGCAGGCCTGCCTGAAAATGGCGTGCATCCAGCATGCGCTGGAACAGCTCCTCGGGTAGGGGCATGCCGCTGCGCCAGTGGCGGGCGACCTCGTTCAAGCCTTCGCGCTGCCACGCGAAGTTCTCCAGGAACTGGCTCGGGAGTTCGACCGCATCCCACTCCACTCCATCAATGCCTCCCACCCCGGGCAGATCGACCTCGGTCAACAAATGGTGCAGCACGTGACCCATTTCATGAAACAGCGTCAGGACGTCATCGTGCGTCAGCAGGGCTGGCGCGTCTGGCCCGGGCGGCGCGAAGTTGCATGTCAGGAACGCCACGGGCGACTGGAAACGAGAGCCGTCGCGAAATCGGGCTCGGCAAACGTCCATCCAGGCGCCGCCGCGCTTTCCAGCGCGGGCATACAAGTCGAGATACAGAGCGGCAATGCACTGACCGCCGGCATCGAACACCTCGGCATAGCGAACGTCCGGATGCCACCCGCGAGGACCGTCCACCTCGCGCACACGCACGCCGAACACGCGCTCGACCAGCGCGAACAAGCCGGCAAGGACATGCGGCAAGGGAAAATAGGCCTTGATTTCTTCATCATCCAGCGCATGGCGCGCCCGACGCAGCTTCTCGCTCGCCCAGGCGATGTCCCACGATTCCATGTTGGGCAACGCCAATTCGCGCGCGGCGTAGCTCCGGAGCTCTTCGCGTTCGACCATGGCCCGCGGCCGAGCACGCCGCACCAGATCCTCGAGGAACGCTCGGGCCTGCGCGACGGAGGGAGCCATCTTGTCCGCCAGCGACAGCGTGGCAGCGTCAGGGTAACCCAGTAACTGCGCCGCTTCATGGCGCAGCGCTAGGATCTCGGCAATTCGTCCGCCGTTGTCGAAACGATCTGCGTTGGGTCCTTGGTCCGAGGCACGTGTATTCCACGCCCAGTAAACGCGTTCGCGAAGGTTACGGTCATCGGCATAGGTGAGGACCGCCTGGACGGCGGGCTGGCGCAGCACGATGAGGAACCCATCGAGCCCCTCTTCTCGAGCGTAGCTCGCCAATGTGCTCAACGCCGAAGGCGGCAGGCCGGCAAGATCCCGCTCGTCAGTGACGTGCTCGCGCCATGCATCCCCCGCGTCGAGCACAGCTTCCTCGAAGGCGGTGGATAACTGCGACAACCGCTCACTGATGGCGCGAAAGCGCGAACGCGCCGGCTCTTCCAAGGCGACTCCTGCGAAGCGGAAGTCGCGCAACGTATGGTCAACAAGCGTACGCTGCGCAGGCGACAGCTCGTCGAAATCGCCGCGGGCCCGCACCGCTCGGACCGCCTCATACAGGCCATGGTGCTGGCCCAGACGAGCCTGCACGGCCGTAATGCGCTGTTCCGCGTCCGCGTGAGCTGCACGCAACGGGGGCGAGTCGGCCACGGCGTGAAGGTGGGCAACTGGCGCAAAACTGCGGGACAGGGCCTCCTGCAACCGTTGCTCGGCAAGCAACACGTGGACAAAGTCACGCGGCGTCCGAGGATCAACGATCGACTCGACTCCCTGTTCCAGTTCCGTCAGCCGCGTGGTGATTGCCGGCACAACGTGCTCGGGCCGTATCACGGTGAAATCCATTCGTGCATCGTCAGCCAGCAAGGGATTGGTCATGGTGTACTCCGACGGATGTCGAGCCATGGGGCCCACCGGCAGGATTTTCAAGCGGGCGTCTCGTGCCATGCGCGCGTTGGCCGGGTACGATGTTGGCATGGACGCTGCCTTGCGCGCGCTGCTGGCCGAGAGCCTAGGCCACAGTCCATCGTTCGCACTCCTGCCTCTTGGCATTCGCGAAGCCATGTTGGCGAATTCCGAGCTCCGAATCCTTCGTGGCGGTGGCACGCTTCTGGGGCAAGGCCAGCAGGCTGACGCCCTCTTTCTCCTGAAATCGGGCAGCCTAGGCGTTTTCTCGGAAACCGGACCCGGCTCGCTGCGCCTGCTTCTCGTCCTCGGGCCCGGGGAAACAATCGGCGAAGCCAGCATCCTGATCAGACAGCCGCAAGCACACACCGTGCGCGCCCTCCGCGACTGCACGCTGCTTCGCGTTCCCGGGGCAGACTTCGAGCGTGCGATCACACAAGATCCCGCAATCGCGCTGGCGGTTGTGCGCAACGCTGCCCAACGGCTACTGGCAGCCCGCCAGACACCTTCACGAGGCGGCCCTCGATGTTTCGCGCTGCTGCCGTTCAATGCCGCGGTGGATCCGCACGTCGTTGCTCGCGAGCTAGCCCGCGCCCTGAGCACCTACGGCAAAGTGCTGACGATCGACGCACTGCAGGGCCATGGGCGAGATCCCGAATGGTTCGACACCCGGGAGCGCGAGAACCGCTTCGTGCTTTACGTAGCGGACGCCGACCAGGCCTCCTGGCGAGCCACCTGCCTCCGCCAATGCGATCAACCTCTCCTGCTCGTTCCCGCCACGGAACGGGCCGAACCGTGGCCCGACCCAGCCTGCCATTCGCAACAGGATGCATTGCATCGTCCCCGCCATTTGCTTCTCCTCGGCGAGCCGGGGGAACAGCCTCGGCACGGCATGGCTGGTGCATGGCTGAGACAATTCCGCGAACAGCCACTTTGGCACCATGTGCGCGGGCGGGCCGATTACGAGCGACTTGCGCGGAGACTGACGGGGCATGATGCTGCCTTGGTGCTTTCCGGCGGCGGCGCACGCGGCTTCGCTCACGTTGGCGTCGTACGCGCCCTGCGCGCGCTCGGCAGGCCAATTGACCAAATTGGTGGCACCAGCATCGGCGGCATCGTCGCGGCGGGCGTCGCCTGCGAATGGGCCGACGACGAATTGCTCGCGCACATGCACGATGCCTTCGTGGCGGGCCATCCGCTCAGGGATCTGACCGTGCCGCTCATCGCCGCCACGCGCGGGGCACGGACGACGCGCCTCCTTCGCACCGCATTTGGCGAGCGGGACATCGAGGACCTGGCACTACCCTTTTTCTGCGTCTCTTCAAATCTCAGCAGTGGCTGCGCAGAGGCACACTGCGGCGGTCCATTGTGGCTCTGGCTTCGGGCCAGCGCAGCGATACCAGGCATCCTTCCGCCACTATTGCACCAAGGCGCCGTCCATGTGGATGGCGCGGTGATGAACAATCTGCCCGTCGATATCATGCGCGACCATTGTGGCGGTTCCATCACGGCCGTGGATATCCGCGGTGACGATGCGCTTGGCGCCGCTTTCGACGGCATTGCGCTGCCACGACTGCCTACGCTGACGTGGCGCTGGCTTCATGGCCACCGCTGGCCCAGCCTGTTCTCGATCCTCGTACGGGCGGCCATGGTCCATAGCGAAACGGCCAGCGCGCAGCATCGGAACTTGGCGACTCACCTGCTAAGCCCGCCCCATGAAGGCATTGGTCTTCTCGACTGGCATCATTTCCAGCGCGCGGCAGAAGCTGGCTACCGCCATACCATGGCCTATTTCGAGCAAAATCGGGAAACCGCCGAGGGCCGAGATCACCGTTAGCGCGTCAGCAGGGCGAGGATGCGATCCGCCAATTTGCCATAGGGGGGGCGTAGCAAGCTGGCAGAGGACCATCGCGCCTGGCGCAGGACAGGGAGTTGCTTGCTGAAAGTCAGGAACCCGGCATGCCCGTGATAATGGCCCATTCCGGACGAGCCAATGCCGCCGAATGGCAGGCAGGATTGCGCAACTTGCAGCACTGTGTCGTTGAGGCAGGCGCCCCCGGCCGGAATCGCGTCCAGAACCCGGTCCATTCGGGCCCGGTCATGGTCGAAAACATACATCGCGAGCGGATCCGGGTTCTGCCGGATTACCGCAAGCGCGTCATCCATCGCCGCGTATTCCAACAGCGGCAGCACGGGGCCGAAGATTTCCTCTCGCAATAGCCCGATCGGCATTGCCGCATCGACCAGAACCAGCGTGGGCGGGAAAATGCGTCGGGTCGGATCGTATGCATCCTCGCCTGGCAGCGCGACGACTACTGCGCCCGCTTCCCGCGCCTCGTCCACGAGGGCGACGAGGCGCGAATAATGGCGATCGCTGACGATGCTGGTGTAATCAGGGGTATCGCGAAACGAAGGATAGCGACGCACCACTTCTTCACGAAGTGCATCCACGAAGGCTTTGCGCGTGCCCTGCGGCACGAGAACATAGTCAGGAGCAATGCAGGTTTGACCCGCATTGAGCCACTTGCCTTGTGCGATGCGAGCTGCGGCAGTGGCCAGCGGGTAGCCTGGTGCAACCAATGCGGGCGACTTCCCGCCCAATTCAAGCGTCACGGGCGTCAGGTTGGCCGCGGCAGCCTGTGCCACCTTGCGGCCAACTGCCGTCGATCCGGTGAAGACGAGATGATCGAAGGGGAGCGCGGCGAAAGCGGCGCCGACGGCGGCATCCCCCTGGACCACGGCAACGCGGTCTGCCGGAAATGCCGCGCCGATGATCTCCGCGAGCATGGCGCTGGTTCTGGGTGTCTGTTCTGCCGGCTTGATCAAAACGTGATTGCCTGCGGCCAAGGCCTCCACCAGGGGTATGAGCGACAGGTTAACGGGATAGTTCCAAGGCGAGATGATGCCAACCACCCCGAGGGGTCGGAAGCGGATCTCCGCGCGAGCGGGCAGCAACGGCCAGTCCGCCCACATTCGCTTGGGTCGCATCCAGCGCCTCAGATGGCGCCTTGCGTGACTGATCGCATCAAGGACCGTCATCTGGTCCGCCAAGCAGCTTTCATGCCGCGATCGCTGACCAAAGTCCGCACTCATGGCCGCCGCCAAGTCATCGAATCGACCCACGAGGATGGAGCGCAGACGCGAGAGGTCATCCATGCGCTGGGCGTACGTTGGCGTGCATCGCTGCCACGCCGCTCGACTTCGCGCCAGTAGACCACTCAATGCTGGTTCGATCGCAATGCTATCCATCAGAATCTCCGGGGACAATGCACGATGCCTGCGCCGTTGCGAGAGAATACGACGCAGCCCGACTCTGCTCCGCATGATCATGACTGCACCTTTGAACATCCGCACCTACCTGGGCCGTATCCCGCGCCTGGGAGCCCGTTGCTACATTGACCCGGCGGCCTGCCTGATTGGCGCCGTGGAAGTCGGGGATGACGCGTCTTTTTGGCCCGGCGCGGTGGCCCGTGGCGACGTCAACTCGATACACGTTGGCGCGCGCAGCAACATCCAGGATGGCGCCGTCCTGCATGTCACCCACGATGGCCCATACACACCTGGCGGTGCAGCACTCGTGATCGGCAGCGACGTCACGGTCGGTCACGGGGCCATCCTTCATGCCTGTACTGTGGAAGACCAATGCCTGATTGGCATGCACGCCACGCTGCTGGACGGAGCCATCATTGGACGAGGTGCAATGGTCGGCGCGGGCGCCTTGGTGCCACCGGGCAAGCGGGTCGGCGCCGGCGAACTCTGGTTGGGCAATCCAGCGCGGTTTGCGCGCATGCTGTCGACGAGTGAGATCGAGCAGTTGTTGTACTCCGCGCATCACTATGTGCGCCTGAAAGACCAATACCTCTCCGCCGGATCGCAATAGTCGCGCCGGTCAGCGGACGCGAAGCCAACCCGCCGCGCCTCCCCGGAATGGCGGCGCCCGCCGATGATCGCCCGGAGGCGGTCGGCGTGCCAGTGCCTTCTGGCAGCCGCAACGCTCTGCAGAACATTCGCTGCAGCCCTGGCTTCCCTCCCGTTCGATCTGGGGATGCCACGCGATGCGACGGCGGTTCTATTCAAGGGCGGCACGCCACCTGGGCACTCAGCGCCACAGGTCAGGCCGATCGGCACTGAGGCTTCGTCATCGCCGGGACCATATCGTGACCTCGGACACCGTATGCTGAAACTTTCTTCGGGTCTCGCGAATGACAAAGGGCACGTTGTGCGCCGGCCCGAACTGTTCGAAGTTGGCATCCAGCAATGCATGCAGGCCATCGAGGGTCGTGAAGCTCTCGCCGTCCTGCTTGAATCCGCCAATCCAGTTGGCCCTGGGCGTATGCTCCTCCAGCCAGGTGCAGGGCGAAGCAATGACCAGCAGGCCACCACGATTGATGCGCCGATGGATTTCCTGGAGGAACAGCCGTGGATTGTCGAGACGGTCAATCAGATTTGCGGCGAGGACAAGGTCGTAGCCTGTGAATACGGTCCTCAAATTGCACGCATCGCCCTGGAAAAACGTCACGCGCGAGCCGAACGCCTGTAAACCGTGCTCTGCCAAGGTATGTTCGCGGTAGCCTACCAATTCGCCTTCGTCGATCACCGTGTACCGGATGCAACCGTCGCGCAGGAGGCGGTCGCCGACGCTGATGAACCGCGCAGAGAAATCGATGCCCGTGACCTGCTGGAAGGACCTCGCGAGCTCGAAGGTTGCGCGTCCCGTGGCGCAACCAAGGTCGAGCGCGCGATGCATTGGCCGGCCCTCCATCGCCTGCACGCATAGGTGAGCGAGCGCCTTGGGAAAATTGGGCACCTCGAAAAACGTATCGCCCCAGTGGAACTCGCAGTACTGCGCGACCTGCGCATCATCCTCGTACCGCGACAGCCTCGGCATCGAAGGCGGCCGTTCCGCAGCGACATAACGGAAACCCGCATGCTGGAAGAAATGGCGCCGGAACGCATAACGCGAGGCTGGTTCCGCCAGGTTGCCGCACGAAATCCAGGAGCCCCCCTTGATCAAGGCGTGTCGACCGTCGAACGTGGGCGTGGTGAAGTCATCGTACGCGGGATGCACAGCGAACCCGGCAAAGGGATGCATCGGCGTTTCACACCACTGCCAGACATTGCCAACGACGTCACACAGGGGACCATGGGCATGACGGGTCACCGGGCAACTCGATGCCTGCTGCGCAAGACCGATTTGCGCCTTTGGCAGCGGCTCGCGGACTCCGTCCGGAACTCCGGCGTGAATCCTCAGGGCGTGCCACTCGTCCTCTCCTGGCAGGCGGATCCCCAAGCCCGTTTCGCTCGCCATCCAGTTGCAGAACGCCTTGGCCTCGTGGGCATTCGTTTCCACTGGCCAGTCCCATGGCATCGGGGTCTCTTCGGCCAGCAGCCGGAGTCGCCAACCATCGGCATGCCTGATCCAGAATTCGGGGTGCTCAACCTTGGCGAACCGCTTCCACGCAAGGCCTTCCTCGGTCCAATACCTGTCGTTCTGGTAACCCCCATCCGTCACGAACGCGAGGAATTCGTGATTGCTGACCAAGTACCGGCCCGCCCTGAACGCATCGGTCGATGCTTGGTGCTCACCGAATTCATTATCCCAGCCATAGCATCCGGGATCGGCGCGCTCACGGCCGAGCCGAAAACGCAGCGGGGGAATGTCCACAAACTCCGGCACAGGCGCATCCCCCGTCTCCCGACAAGGCGCCCATGCCGCGTTGGCGCAGACGAGGTCGAGTTTCTGCTGGCGGATCAGGACCGAGGAAGTCTCAAGGTGAATTCGCTCGTGCTCGATGCCCATGAGCACCACCCACCAGGGGCTGTCCCAGCCGACCGGACCATTAAGTGGCAATCGGTCCAAGACTGTGTCGACATGTTCGCGAACCTTGGTTCGATAAGCCCACACGTCCTCGACCCGTGGCCATGCATATTGCCGGTCATCCAGGTCATCCCAGGACATCTCGTCCACCCCTACCGCGAACATCGACTCAAGCCGTGGATCGACTCGTCGCGAATCGATGCCTGCAAGCACGAACTTGTTAATGAAAAACGTCGCCGTGTGGCCAAGATAAAAAATCAGTGGATGGCGCAACGCGATCGGCTTGCGCAGATATGCTTCATCATTGCGCAACAGTGTGAACAGCGATTCGTAGGAATCGAAGGTGACGTGGAAAGCCTGCCGGATCGAGTCCCGCAACCGCTCCGGATCGGGTAGCTCCAATGGAATCTGGCGCAGCAGCTCGGCGACAGGCATGGCAAAAATCGGTGCGGGACCAGCGACCATTATCGATGCCGGTCGTGAATTTTCCGCAATCGGCCACGCGCAGCCCGTCGGCTCATGGGCATTCCGCCGAATCGGACCCGCGACAACGGCTCTCCCGGTGTCGTCGCACCAGTCGGTCCGCCCTGCACCGGCTCGCGCGCGCGCCTCTGCGGTGCATTGCGAGGGTTCGGATGCCTCTGCATGGTGAAACACCCGGCGGCATCCGATCCGGCGATCAGGCTCCAGTCGTCATCAACCGGAAACCTCCAGTCGCGCCAGGCATTTCCTCCCGGCGTCGCATGCAACCAACCGTCCTGGATCGTGAGCGCGGGTTGCCCCTGCGGCCCTTGGTAGGCACCGAGGTGCCGATTCGCTGCGCGCGAATGCCGCACCCTGCCAGGGGTGGCCGCTTGCCATGGATCAAGCGGCGCCCCGGCCAGGCCGCTTAGCGTGGCGGGCGCTGCGCCTCGCCGCCAGTAGCGACGAGGCATGGCCTGCCGATTGGGATTGCAGCCACCACCACCCGTTCCCTGGAACCCGCAATGAAGCCTCTATCCTCATTCCTTCACCGTCAACTCGCCTATTTCATCGGCTCGCAGGATGCCGATCGGGTGCTGTTATTTCGATTCCCGCGAACGTCGTCCGTGGTCTTCCACCGTGAACGCGCCCAGATCATCATGCGGCGCACAGAGGTTCTGGCGTGGGTATTCATGATCCTGGTGGACCTGTGGATCATCATCGACGCGATGATGTTTCCGCCGGACGTGGTCAACGCACTGATCGTTGGTCGTCTCGCAGCTTCCTGCGGCCTGGGCCTCTTGCTGGTTACCTCGCTCATGCTTGCCGAACGGGCCACCCGGCTGCACGCGTACTTGACTTTGATTGGGCTCGTGGCCGTTCCGGTGCTTTTCCATGCCTATGCGCGGTCGGTATTCGCATCCGCGCCGCATGTTGGTGACATGGCATCCACTGCCGAGGCCGCCGCCATCTTGCTCTACGAGCGGCTACCGGTTATTTACGTTGCCGGTCTGGCGCTTTTCCCGCTCTCGTTGCTTGAATCGGCGCCGATCGTTCTCGCGATCGCCGCGGCCCAGGCCGTCTCGGACATGCACGGCTGGAGGATTGATTCACTCAGTGCCAGCGAGTGGGCCTCGCTCTGGGTCGATTTAGTCATTGGCGGCACCGCTGCACTTGCTGGCCTGCTTCAGGCCAACATGCTCTGGCGTACGCATCGCCTGGCGGACTTTGATACCGAAACTGGACTGATGACGCGCGAGGCGGCGTTGAATTGGATGCAATTGAATTGGCACGCACGGAAGGCCGAATCAAAGCAGATCGCGGTCGGCGTCATCACGGTTCCGGTCCATTCAATCAAGGGAGAAGGAACGACGGATGACCATGGACCCGTGCTGCATCTGGCGGAGTGGTTGCGGCAACACGAACGGATGAATATCCAACCCGTACGCTGGTCACAGCAATGCGTTGGATTGGTCGCGATCGGGCATGATGGATCAACCGTGCAGAAGATATTGGACAGCATCCCCGCACGGGTTGCTCAAGGCGATGGTCTGAATCGGGCTGTCCGCGTCGTTGAACGCAGTCGTGAACACAGTCCAAGCCCTCGAATGCTGTTGGAGACGGCCGAGCGTCGGCTCCGCCCCCGATAGCGCCAGTCGAAGCGTCCGCACCGCCCTCTTCGGCCAGTCACTGCCACGAAGCAACGCCCTCGCGAGCTGAGATCAGGCATCGTTGCGCGGGGTGGTACAAGATCGGCGGGGGCAACACCGCCCCGCCGACGCAAAGTCTGACGAGCACGACCATGCCAGTACGATCCACGCCATGCCTGCGCTTCCTTGGCTCTCTACTCCTGGTCTATGCCGCTGCCGCCGTTGGAGCGCTCGCTTCCGTTGACGCAGCGATGTACTACGCGCGCCTGAGCCAGCCGGCGTGGGCGCCGCCGCCGTGGCTCTTTGGTCCGGTCTGGAGCGTGCTCTACACGCTGATGGGCGTCAGCCTCTGGCTGATGTGGGAATCGAGACAGCGGACAAAGTTCGCCACGGGGCTGTTCGTCCTCCAGCTTGCTGTCAACGGATTCTGGTCCTGGACATTTTTCCGCTGGCATGACGGCCTGCTTGCGTTCACGACCATCACCGTGCTGATCGCGCTGGTTACCGCCACGCTGGCAACGTTTTGGACCATCCGCAAAGTAGCTGCGCTGCTGCTCGTTCCCTATCTGGCCTGGACAGGCTTTGCAGGGTTGCTTTGTTGGACACTCTGGCAGGCAAATCATGGTGTGCTTGGTTAGCGATCCGTTGGCTGCCGAAATCCCGGAATGCATGCCTGTAGCGACCGCCCTCGCATGATGTCGGCGGCTCGGGTCCGGTCGTCAATGACGATCTTTGTCACGCACCGAGTTGCAAGGAGTTATCAACCGGGCTCTGGGCCCGCCGCATCGAATTCCATGTTCCCGGGACTGGCCGGATGGTCGCGGTCGTCCATGCCGGCGTTTCTTCGGCGGATTCTCGGCGAGCAACCTATCCATTGACGACCAGTGGATCGTTTCGTTGGAATAGATCAGACGCACAGTGGATTGCCATCCTCCCGACCCGACTAAATCACCGTTCATCCAGTGCAGCCAATGACCATGCGACAGGTTGACCGGCGCGCAGGGGGATGCAGACACTCTCGCCGAGGGGCAGCGCCTCCGGCACCGTCCAGGAACGACGCTCCAGAACCAGTCGGCCACGATTGCGCGCAAATCCGTAAAAGTCGGGCCCATGGAAGCTGGCAAAGGCCTCCAGCCGATCCAGATGCCCTGCATGCTCGAACACTTCGGCGTACAGCTCGATGGCGGCATGCGCGGTGAAGATCCCCGCGCAGCCACAGGCAGCCTGCTTGGCTTCCCGAGGATGCGGTGCACTGTCGGTTCCGAGGAAAAACCGCGGATCACCGCCTGTTGCCGCCGCGATGAGCGTTTGCCGATGAAGCTCGCGCTTCAGAACGGGCGCGCAATAGTGGTGCGGGCGAATGCCGCCATCAAAGAGAGCATTGCGATTGAGCAGGAGGTGGTGGGCGGTGATCGTCGCGGCGAGGTTGTGCTCCGACGATTGCACAAAGTGAACTGCATCCTGGGTCGTGATGTGTTCGAGAACGATCCGAAGACCGGGAAATTGCTCGCGCAAAGGAATCAGGTGGCGATCGATGAACACCTTCTCCCGATCGAATACATCGACTCGCGGATCCGTTACCTCGCCGTGCACCAGCAATGGCAGGTCCTCCCTCTCCATCGCCTCCAACACGTGGTAGATGCTCCTGAAATCCGATACCCCAGCGTCAGAATGGGTTGTCGCGCCATGCGGATAGAGCTTCACCGCCACGACACCGTCGCTTGCCTTCGCCTGCCTGATATCTGCTGGGCTCGTCTCCTGCGTGAGATACAGCGTCATCAGCGGGTCAAATTGGAGCCCAGCAGGCACGCAAGCGAGGATACGCTTGCGGTAATCCATCGCCTGCGCGACGGTCGTCACCGGCGGATTCAAGTTGGGCATCACGATGGCACGCGCAAACCGACGGGCGGTGTGCTCGACGACGGATGCCAATATCTGGCTATCCCTTAGATGGACGTGCCAATCGTCAGGGCGAGTAATCTCGATGCGGTTGGTGGGCATGACGGTTCGATCCTGGGCCAGCGGCTATCGCAAAAGACCCCTAGCTTCGCTCTTCTTCGACAAAAAGTCCGCCGCCGCGTTTCATGGATTGCAACGATCACATTGCGCAGGATCGGCGAAAGACGAGGGGACGGGATGATCCTCCTCGTAGCCGCAGCCGTGACAGCGCAGCGTTTGCGACCTGACTGCGCGGGTGGGACAACCACAGCTACTGCACGCCAGGCCTGGCACTTGCCGGTGCACCACGAATCCCGGTCGACCACATGAGGGGCAGCCGCTCCGAAACGCCCTGAGGAGATCGATGATGGCACGTCGTATGCAACGCATGCGCAGGGGATTGCGGTGGGCGCGCATGTCCGTCTCTACGGACACCGCAGCGTGACGTGCAAGGACCTGCGTGACGACCCGTGCCAGTTCGTCCACGCTGGTGCAGTCCTTGTGCAGTGACGCGGCGGGCGAGGGCACGCCTTCGAGCACGCCCATGACGATAACTCCCTGCCGCGGAAAGCCAACGCGATGGGCGAAGGCCAGGGCCGCGTGAAGATCCGAGGTCTGGAAATGCGCAAAATGCCTCGCGGGCCCTGTGTGCTGACCCGTGACCTCCCACCCGGTGGCGCGGTCCTGAAGAACGATCCACTCATGGCCCCATGGAACGAAGGGAATGGCGGGATGGCATCCGAAACTGCCCTCGCTCGCGACCCCAATCCGCGCGCCGGGCATCAAGGCGAATCCGTCCCGGATTTTCCACCGCGCAGCCTCCAAAGGTGTCCCGAGGCGCGGCACATCGCGCGCAAAAGTGCCGAATTGATCGGTATCCAATCCTGGAGGCGCGGTTGCGTCCAGCCCGAGGAACCGTTCCAGCAGTGGAGCTATGACCCTCTGCTTTCCATGCATGGTTGCGATAACAGCTTTTTCCCCGCGAAGGGAGATGCGAGCACGCGCGTTCATTCAGTCTCGTCTTTGCTGCCCGTAGATTCCCGTCTCGACGTCAGTGCCGCGTTGACGGCATGCAGCCTGCCGGCGCGTTGACAGGATCAGCCCGGACGACAGGATTTCCCAAACGTTCGAGATGCGCTCGTCGTCCCGAGCGCAGAGCGCTTCCCACACCGGAACTGTGCAGACGCGGAACGATCGCCAGCGAGCCGACCTCGCAGTGCGTGGTCACTGAGTGCTCAGGAACCATTTGACGCTTGACTCACGCAAAGCGATCCCATGCCCCATCAGGCCGACGCCGCCAGACCACAGCCTGCTCCGGCGGCAATGCAAACAGGTGAATCCATTCGTTCTCGATAAGCTCGCGTACGCCTGGCTGTCGCCCGATGACCCGGTCGATCGCCTCCACTGAGGCGGCAAGGACTACCGACAGACGTCGAGGTTCATGCATCAGTCGATCGCCATCGGAGACGGACTGCCATGGCAACCCAACGCGCAAAGGACCCCTTGCACCCTCAAAAACGCCGAGGCCGCCCACGACGTTGTGGAGGACCTTGTTGCCACTACCCAGCGCCTCGTTGTCAACGACCGATGCGTAGTACTGGAGGCTGATCCAGCTTGCCACCACCATCGGCGCGGTCATGATCTGCTCGAGCACGCGAACATCGGGGTCCAGCCGGGCCTCGTAGCTGTGGAGGAAGACCCGTCCACCGAGGTCCAGTCCACGCGTGAGCTCCCGCGGTGCCGCGATGAAGGCCGCGCAGTTCGCAAGCCCCCATTCGGGACGTGGCTGGCTCCAGTCATTGCTGCGCGCAATGACCTGCTGATCTGTTCGACGCAGTGCCGATATTCCCAGCCGAACGGCTCGCTCCGAACGCGCACGCGTCCCCGCATCGTCCAAGGCGCGTTGGAGGCGATTCAATTCATTGGCGTGGGTTACAGGAATCCCTTCGACGTCATAAAGCTGCACGATGTCCGTCGTGGTGTCGTGCCGGGCTGCCAGAAACCAGGTGTCTGCCGGGACATCGATGCCCATTCTTGCGATCGCCGCGCGAACATCGAGGTCGTTGAGAATTCGAGCTGCGATACGCGCATTGGGCTCGCCGCCATGTCCACCGCAGGCACCGCAATCTAGCCCGCTCGCGTAGGGATTATTGGCAGTGCTCGCGCCATGGCCGACCAGTAGGACCACTCGGCCAAACCCTTGCGTCAGCGACATTCCCCGCAGCAAGCCCGCGGCCAGCTCGACCCGTGCGCCCGGCGGGATCCCTGCCCCGTCGGCTGACGGCTCATTCGCGGACAAATCCGGCTTCATCACATTCGGGCTTCGGGAAGGAACCACGGACCTGGCGCGCGCAAAACTATCGATCATCAGACGCACGGCGTAGATCAATCCAAGGCTTTCCACGAACGCGAAGGACGCAACGGCACCGCGCTTGAATCCTTGCCATGCCGTTGCCCTCAATTCCCGCAATCGAAACCGACGCTCCATGCGCGCGCAATCGCCTTGCGCCGCGCACGCGGGTGCCTCATGCACTTTGAATTTCGGCGCCAGCAAGACCGGGCACCGAGCGTGTCCATCACGACGACCGAATGGCACGTACTCGATCGGCATGCCAAAAAAGCCCGCGAATCCGAGCGTTTCCACATCAGGAGATGCCATCTCCAGAGCACGCCGAAATACTTCTGACCTCACGTCGATGCAGAAAACTGCTTGTATGGACCCCGGCTGCGGGCGAGACATCGCTGGTCGCGCTGCCGCGCTCGATTGCAACTGCCTGGCGAGGTCGCGCTGATAGCCAATTTCGTAGGCACGTTGCAGCGTCGCGTCGATGTCGAGCTCACTCGGGATGTGGCTGCTTGGTTGGGGTTCTGAAAAACGTGAAGCACCTTCCAGCCAGCGCGCGAGGACTCGATCTGGTTCAGGTGACAGACGCCAGGCAATCACGTCCCAGGCAAGCCGCACCGCCAGGAGATTTTTCGTATCTTCCATGGCCGCAGATCCATGCAGTTCGCGTTGCCAATCGCGATAGCGAGCATGGCCTGCCCAGCCACCGAGCGTCGCAAGCAGGCGATGGAAGTACATGGTCAATGCGTCGGTCGGAAGACAGAGCGCGTTGACGGCATTGCGGATCAGTGTGTCGGCGCTGTCGGGGATTGATCGGATGGCGGCCCGAAAACCGTGACAGCCTGCCATCTCCGGTCCGCGGTCAATCAATGCGTGTGCGCGCCATGCGGGGTACGGAGGGAGATGCCGCCACGGCGAGGGCCAGATCGCTTGGCCCTGGTCAAAGTATGCTGAAGCCCATTGGTTGAGTTGCGCATCGACTTGATCCTCAAACGGCAAACCGAACATCGCGGATGCGATGCCGGCGAGCGTCGGCAACACTTGCCGCCAGTCGGGGTCAACGCCCGTCAGGTGATGTTTCAGCGTCTCAACCGTGATGCCGCACGATTGGCCCGTGGACGCTTCGCGCAGTGCCTCGTCCAGATCCGAATCCGCGAGGATTCCCAGGGTCAGCTGATCCGCATAGAACTTGCGGTGCGGGATCAATCGGGCACCTTGAGTTGCCGCAATGATTTGTGAAGCCTCCAGGAAATGTCGGCCGCTTAACCCAACAAATGGGTTGACCGCGACGAAATGAGCGAGGGGCCACAGCGGCGCGATGCGTCGGCAAGCCGTCTGCGCCGCGACCTGGACAGCATCCCGCGGAGCTGATTGGTGGCTAGCGCCGGCTTCTTCGAATCGGTCTTCGAGAAGCGCGTTCACAGGGTTGCCCCGGCCTGGAGTCGCGGACGGCGCCAGAGTCTCGCCAGGAACGCATCGACGTAGAGCCCGTTCGTCAAATGGACGTAGGCGGCCCGGTACCACGCGCGAGACTGAAGAGGCTCTGGTATGACCTGCATGAAGACGATCGCCACAAAAGCCGTCAGGACCGCGACCAACACAACCCATTCGATGGCCGAAGGCATGGGCGCTGGTGGCAAGGTATGCATGAGCAATTCGTGGGCCACCGCGTGAAGTCCCATGTAAGCGCCCATTGCCGCTAATCCGAGCAGCGCCTCTCGAGCTAGATTCCATGCGGGTCGCCTATCCGGAGTGGCCTGCGCCAGCAGCATGCCCAGGCCCAGGACGACGACTAGTCCCAGTGCCCAGCTGATTAATGGCTCTGCCAGAACCCCCACCAGGCAAGGGCGCAGGGCAATGTATGCAGCCAACGCAATCGCGAGGCCGATGGCACGCGACGCGCGACCTGGTCTCGGGACTCCGGGATGACGGTGGGCAACCGTCCGAACCGCATTGCCGGATGAGAGGAATCCATGGGCCTTGTAGACCGAGTGCGCGACGAGGTGGACCAAGGCCAGTGAAAACGCCCCGATGCCACACTCCAGCAGCATCAGCCCCATCTGGGCAATGGTGGACCAGGCCAGCGCCGCCTTGATGCTCGTCTGCGTCATCAACACGAGCGACCCATAGACCGCGGTCAACCCGCCAATCCCCGCGAGCAGAATGAGCGACCCAGGAATTGCCGTCAGGACGCCGGCAAATCGCAAGGCGAGGAATCCGCCCCCATTGATGATCCCGGCATGCAGTAGCGCCGAGACAGGGGTTGGCGTGTCGACGATGTCGGGCAGCCAGCCATGCGTTGGAAATTGCGCGGACTTCAAGGCCGCTGCCAGAACCAGCGCGATCGCTGCGATTTCCACCTGCGCGCCCGGGCGGGTCATAGCCTGTACACGATCGAGAACAACCCTGAGATCGCCACTGTGGCAGGCCGAGGTCAGCAACAGGGCGGCGGTAGCCAGGCAGAGGTCGCCCGCGCGCGCGATCGCGAACTTTTTCCTTCCCGCCGAAACGGCTGCGGGTCGATCCCGGTAGAAGAGCAACAGCCGATGCAGTCCGAGGCTGGTCGCGATCCATGCGACAACAAGCTGGAAGAGATTGCCCGAGAGCACCAGCGTCATCACCGCCGCAAGCGTGAGACTCAGGTCGGCTAGGAATCGGCCCTTCCTGGGATCGCCATCGAGATAAGTCTGGCTGTACTTCAGGACGGCCGCGCCAATGCCTGAAACAAGCACGAACAAGCTCACGCTTAGGCTGTCCAGCCATACGGAGATCCCCATGCCTCGCCAGCTTATGAGGGATGCGTGCATCTCGCCGTGCCGGGCCAGTTCCCAGCAAGCCCCCATGGCGAGAACCACGGATACGGCACTCGCGATACGAACCGCTGTGGCCAGCACGCGCGTTCGTCCAGGCCCATCGATCCTACCGATGATTCCGATGGCCACCAGAAGGGCGGGGGCGAACAGGATGGCTAATTCACGCATGTAGTCAGTCCGGCCGATTGAAGGCCGCGGAACCGTAACCGATCCCTTTTAATCCATAAAATTCATTATCCTTCTATGATTAATATATAAAAAGGAACGATTGTGGCATCCCTCAACTACAACCACCTGCGATATTTCTGGGCAGTGGCCCGCGAAGGAAACCTCACGCGAGCGGCAGAAAAGCTGCACGTCTCCCAATCCGCGCTGTCGATCCAAATCCGCAAGTTGGAGGAACGGCTTGGCCATCCGCTGTTTGAGCGAACCGGCAAGCAGCTTCGGCTTACAGAAGCCGGTCACATCGTGCTCGAGCATGCGGAAGTGATTTTCAGCGCGGGAGGTGAACTGCTGAGCATCCTCGGCAACCGGCCAGGGACTCGTCGGCAGGTGCTGCGCGTTGGGGCCTTGGCGACCCTCTCGCGTAATTTCCAGATCGCGTTCCTGCGCCCTTTGCTTGGACGCGAAGACGTCGAAATCGTCCTGCGGTCTGGCACCATGGCCGAACTGCTGCGCGCCCTCGAATCGCACCGCCTGGACGCCGTGCTCAGCAACATGCCGCCGATGCGGGACGCGGGCACGCGTTGGATTGCCCACCCCATCGCCGAGCAACCAGTCAGCTTGATTGGCACAGCCGTGAGGGCGCGCGGTGAGCACGAACTACACGCGTTGCTGTCGCGCGAGCCGCTCATCCTCCCTACGCTGGAGAGCAGTATTCGGGTCGGCTTCGATGCCCTCGTCGATCGCCTTGGTATTGCCGTTCGCATCGCGGCAGAGGTGGATGACATGGCGATGATGAGACTCTTGGCGCGACAGGACATCGGGCTCGCGGTGGTCCCCCCCATCGTCGTCCGGGATGAACTGGCGAATGGCAGCCTGCGCGAACTCGCTCAACTGCCGGAGCTGAGTGAGACGTTTGTTGCCGTCACACTGTCCAGGCGCTTTCCGAATCCTATTGTGCGCCATCTCCTCGACGCCTTCTCGCCTGTCGATGCCGATCCAGTGGACGCGACCGATTGACGGTAGATCTCGGCATGCCGCGTTGCGCGGGTTGCGCAGATTGCAGCCGATGCCGCAGCCAAGTTTACGCATGCTACGGTCTGCAGGCCGGCTGCATCCAATACCGGCTGTGATCTGGATGCGAGGCGAGTCGGCCATGCGATTGCATCCACGTCTAAACGTCAAGCGCCTCAGGCGCGAAATTCGGGAGTTGCCATGACGAAGCAACGCGAACTTGCATTCATCGGAATGGCGTCGGTACTCGGCTTGCTGCTTCTGGCGGTTTCCTATCTGCGCCTTCCCTACGACCAGGCGCGCTTGCCCACCGCATTGTCGCCCGTCGGACTTGGATGGCTTGGTTTGGTTGCAGCGCTGAGCGGCCTTGCCCGCGTCGCTCGTCCGTGGGCCTGCTGCCTTACACTCGCCGCTGCGGTCCCCGCCACGGTCATCCTCTGCATCGCCGCGGATGTCAGCAGCGACCCCACCCGGCATAACCTGTGGCCGTTTGAGGTTGGTCTCGGCATGGGCGTTGGCTTGTTTCATGTGCTTCCGGCATTCTGGATCGCTCGGGCGCTGCGAACGCTTTGGCAAGCTAGGCGCGCGAGCGGATGATCGTTATGAGGAATTGGGCGACCGTCCTTGGCAAGCAGGGGCACCCGATCCGGGCTTTCACCACGAGAACGCCTGACGCTTCGCTGCGACGCATTGCATGCTCGCCAGTGGTTGAGACATCTTGAGCCGAGGACCTACCAGCGTCGTTGCCCGCCTGACGGGCTCCATGAGGCAATCGACGCTTGCCGAGGCACCGATCGCCTCATTCCTCCAGAGGATGGATGCCGCCAATCCGGATTTCGCCCCTTCGAGCCCAGCACGCCAGCAACAGCCTGCCCAGCCTGGCCGTGCCTTCCATGTTGCGTGCTGCCCGCGGTCGAAGCGGCCTATTCAAGCCGGTTCCAGCGCGGCTGGACGCGCGTTCGGGCCCCGAACCTGCAGGATCCGGGCTTGAGAGAAGGAGGGCACGACCATCGCTCTTGTTGCAGACTTGAAGTCTCTCTCGGCTTAGCCTCTGGCGCTATCGAGGTGAGCGAGTTGCGGTGCTGCGTAACGCTCGCCTGCCGCGACGCCGGGCGCGAAGACCATATCGAGCCGCTTCAGTTCGGCAGCATCCAGCGACAGCTGCGGTGCGCGCAATGCATCTCGCAGCGTGACGCGTCGACTCGAGCCAAGAAGGGGAACGATATCCTCGCCCTGGTGCATGACCCATGCAAAAGCGACTTGGGCCGCACTCGCATCGTGGCGGGCGGCAATTTCGTGGAGCGGTTGCAGCAGGCGCAGATTCTGCTCCAGATTGCTTCCGCTGAAGCGCGGCGCGCTCCTTCTCCAGTCTCCCTCGGCAAACGCGCTCAATTGGTGGATGCCGCCGATCAGCCCGCGGGACAGTACGCCATAGGCGGTGATCCCGATGCCAAGTTCCCGGCACGTCGGCAGGATGGAGGCTTCGATATCTCGACTCAGCAGCGAATATTCAATCTGCAAATCACAGACAGGATGAATTGCTGCGGCACGGCGTAACGTCTCACTGCCCACCTCAGACAACCCGATATGCCGAACCCATCCAGAGCGCACCAGATCCGCCATGGCTCCGATCGTGTCTTCGATCGGCACGCGGGGATCGAGGCGTGCGGGACGATAGATGTCAATGTAGTCAGTGCCGAGGCGCTTGAGGCTGTAGGCCAAGGCGGTCTTGACAGCGGCCGGGCTCGCATCAAATCCGAGCCATGCGCCTGCCGGATCACGCTGGGCACCAAATTTCACGCTGAGTAAAACCCGGTCGCGATCGATGCCTCGGAGCGCCTCGCCAATCAGCATCTCGTTGTGGCCCATGCCGTAGAAGTCACCGGTATCGATCAGGTTGATCCCGGCATCGACGGCCTCATGGATCGTCGCCAAGCTCTCCTCATGAATCGCCTGACCGTACACCCCCGACATCGCCATACAGCCTAGACCCACAGCCGAGGCAACCGGCCCGGCGATGCCGAGCCGACGCATTCTGAGCACTCCGGCCATGGACTTGACCTCCTCACTGATCTTTCGCTGCCTACGGTGACTCAGGGTAGCACCGCCAGTGACGCGCTTAGCCGGGGACGCGGGGTGAATGTCTGCCAGATCGCCATGATCCCGCAGACGGGAAGCGACGAGTCCCTTCTACCTGTCATGTGTCTGTAGCTGACAAGAGGCTGGCACCTGCTGCTTTGCTGTCTGTCGGTCACGCCGCCAGGGACCGCCCAGGCAGCGTCTCCATTCAATGCCTGGAGTCCACGAAGTGACGATCGAGCTGCGTCAACGCGGACCTTTTTACTGACCGACGGGTCAGTTAGGATGCAGGGATGCATGGGCCTCCGTCCAACCTCCCCACCCGCCGCACACGCAGAAAGGATGCCCGCCCCAGTGAAATTCGCGAGGCGGCATTGGCGCTTTTTTCCGAGCGGGGCTTCGCGGCCACGCGCCTTGGCGACGTCGCCGAACGCGCCGGCGTCGGCAAGGGAACCATTTATCTCTACTTTCCCAACAAGGAAGAACTCTTCCGGGCCGTGGTACGCCATGACCTCCTGCCAAACCTCGAAGCCCTCGAAGCGGTGGCCGACTCGGATGCAACGACGGCAACCACCACGTTGAGGACGATCCTGTTCGCGCTCCTGGCGACGTGTGATCGCCCGATTTCGGCCATTCCGAAACTCGTCATCGCCGAAGCAGGCAACTTTCCTGCCTTGGCGCGCTTTTATGTCGAGGAAGTTACGGCGCGTGGGCGGCGACTCATCGAGCGCGTGCTTCGTCGAGGCATCGAACAAGGCGAATTCCGCGCCATCGACGTGCCCTTAACTGTACCTCTCGTTGTCGCGCCCGCCTTGATGCTCGTGCTCTGGAACACATCCCTAAGTCCCTACGCCGAAGCGCCGCTCGATCCAGTCAAAGTCCTCGAACACCATCTAGACGTCCTGTTTCGCGGGCTCGCCCCCATCCAGCCATCCCCATGAAAAAACGTTTCCTTGCAGTGGTAGTCGGCTTTCTTGCGCTTACCGCCATCGGCTACGCCGCCCTTGTCTGGCGATCCCCAGCCAAAGCCTATTGGCAGGGCTATGCCGAAGCCCAGTACGTGGATGTGGCGCCGGTGCTCACGGGTCGCCTGACCCGCTTGTTTGTCCACCGCGGCGAGTGGGTCAAGCGTGACGAGCCGGTCTTTGATCAAGACGACGCCAATGAACTCGCAAGCGTGACCACCGCACTCGGATCGCTCGCCCAAGCCCAAGCCAACCTCGCCAACGTTGAAGCACCCTCTCGTCCTGATGAAATTGCGCAAGACCGTGCAGCGCTAAATCAACAAATGGCACAGCGTGAGAAGATCGCTGGTGACCTCGAGCGCTACGAGCACATTTTGGGGCGCGGGAGTGTGACTCGACAACTGGTCGAGCAGACGCGAATGGATCTGGCAGCCGCAAATGCCGGGGTCATGCAGGCTAGTGCAAAGCTCGCGCTGGCAAAGTCGCCCACCGGACGCGCCGACCAGATCGCGGCTGCCCGCGGAGCGCTCGAAGCCGCCGAGGGTGGGCTAGCGCAAGCACGCTGGGCCTTAGCACAGCGCCGGGTCCTTGCCCCCCGATACGGCGTCGTCGCGGATACCGAGGCGATTGCTGGCGACACAATTACTGCGGGCACCACCGTGGTAAGGCTCCTCCCCCCTTCCAACATTCGCATACGGTTCTTCGTCCCGGAAACGGCATTCGCCACGATCCACCTCGGCGAGCCGGTTCGCGTCAGCTGCGATGGCTGCGGCCGCGGACTGACCGCAAACATCTCGTTCATTGCGCCTCAGCCGGAGTACACGCCCCCCGTCATTTATAGCGAAACGACCCGCAGCCAGCTTGTCTACATGGTCGAAGCGCAACCCGCAGCGGGTCTGGCCATGCGGTTCAAGCCGGGTCAGCTTGTCGATGTTCGTCCGCTCGCGGAGCCGACCGCCCAATGAAGCCGGCCGCAATCGATGTCGATGGCTTGGTGAAGCGATTCGGTACCCACACGGTCATCGATGGACTGAGTCTGCGCGTCGACGAAGGTGAAGTCTGCGGATTTCTCGGCGGCAACGGAAGCGGGAAGACCACCACCATGCGCATGCTCTGCGGGTTATTGCTGCCCGACGACGGCGGCGGCACTTGCCTCGGCCTCGATCTCCGCAACGCTGCGGCGCAAATTCGCCTTCAAACCGGGTACATGACCCAGCAATTCAGCTTTTATCGTGACCTGACGGTCATGGAAAACCTGGAGTTTGTGGCAAGACTTTATGAGATGCCCGATCGTCGATCCGCCATCGCGGCGGTCGTCGAGCGGATGGGACTGGGGCCGCGTACGCGGCAGCTCGCCGGCGAACTCTCAGGAGGTTGGAAGCAGCGCATGGCGTTGGCCGCGTGCGTATTGCATCGCCCCAAGCTCCTGCTTCTCGACGAGCCCACGGCAGGCGTGGACGCACGTGCGCGACGCCAATTCTGGGATCTCATCCACGACCTTGCGGGTGAAGGCATGACGGTCTTGGTTTCAACTCATTACATGGACGAGGCGGAGCGCTGCAGTCGTGTGGTCTATCTTGCCGGCGGCAAATTGGTGGTACAGGGAACGGCGTCTGAAGTGATTGCCGCTGCACACTTGGTCACCTTCGAGGCCGTCGGCCCTGACATCGAGCGTGCGGCGACGCGATTGCGGAGAGAGCCTGGCATTGAAATGGCCGGGGTTTTTGGTCATGCCTTGAGGGTAGCCGGCCTCGACCGCCAGAAACTTCAGGAAGGCATAGCGCGGCTCGGCGATACGCCGCTTCGTTGGCAGGAGGTCGAACCACGCCTCGATGACGTGTTCATCCATATGCTCAACCTCCAAAAGACGGACGAATGAACGCGTTTTCTCCGGCTCGGCTGATGGCAATCCTGCGCAAAGAGTGGCTGCAGATGCGCCGAGATCCGATGACGCTGCGGCTCACCATTCTGCTACCTATCATCCAGCTCGTGCTCTTCGGATACGCCATCAATGCCAATCCACGGCATCTTCCGACGGCGCTCGTTTCAGGTGACCACTCGATTTACGAGCGTGACCTGATTACCGCGCTGGCTAACACACGCTATTTTGACATCCGCAACTATGCGACCCAGGCGCAAGCGGATCAAGCCATGCGCCGCGGCGACGTAATGTTCATCCTTGATATCCCTGCAGGCTTCGGGAGACGAATCGACCGCGGCGAGCATCCGCAGATGCTCGTCGATGCGGATGCCTCTGATCCTGTCGCCATTGGCAGCGCGACCGCCGCCTTGTCTTCACTCACTGCTTCAGTACTCCGCCGCGACCTGCCACCCAACCTCCAAGCATCTGCGCCCCCGCCTGCACCGTTCGAAGTGGTGCTGCATGAACGCTACAATCCGGAACAGATTACAGCGCTCAACATCGTTCCCGGGTTGATTGCGGTGATCCTAACCCTGTCGACGTTGATCCTGACCTCCGTGGCGATCACGCGAGAACGCGAAGTGGGCACGCTCGAGAACCTGCTCGCGATGCCAGCTCGGCCCGTAGAAGTCGCCCTCGGCAAGATCATTCCGTATGTAGGCCTCGCCTACGTGCAAATCATCATGTTCCTGTTTGCATCGATTTTCCTGTTCGGCGTGCCAATCCGAGGCTCGTTGTTGCTCCTGCTCGCCAGCCTGGGGATTTTCATCACCTGCAACCTTTCTATGGGCCTCATCTTCTCGACGCTGGCGCGAACGCAAATGCAGGCCCAGCAGATGGCTCAGTTTGCCTTTCTCCCCTCGATGCTCCTTTCGGGGTTCCTGTATCCGTTTGACGGCATGCCCCGGTGGGCCCAGGTGATCGGCCAGTGCCTGCCAATCACCCACGCGCTTCGCATCGTTCGGGGCATCCTGCTGAAGGGGAACGGCTTCAGCGATATCTGGCCTGACATCTGGCCGATGATGCTTTTCGTGCTCGTAGTCGGCGCAGCCGCCGTGCGTTTGTATCGGCGCACATTGGATTGAGTGAGCCCTTGTGACGCTCCCTCATTGCTCCGTGCGAACCGACAATCTGGAACAGCGCTTCACCTGGTCCATTCGCTGCCCGAGGCTCGAGTTCGCCGAGGTACCAACTCCGCAGCCGAAGTCGACTGCGCGACGGATTATGGTTGCAAGACCCACCGCAAAACGCGATGCATTCGGAAGGTCCAGTCGGTTGCGACCCAGCCACGCAAGCATGGGCAACTCTGCGGCGTCGACGATCGAATCGTCTCGTTCGGCAAGAGTCATACGGCCTTTGCCCGAATAGCGCCGCGCATCGGCATCTAGCGGATATCGAGTCCCGAACGCTCACCCGGGAAACGCGCCGCTCGCGGTTGGTGGAATGGATCGAGCGCCTCACACCCACCGGTCATTGGGAGCGGTGTACACACCGCCTGCATCCCCCGTGTTCACGACGCCGCGAGGTTCGACCAGCATGATGCTGCACTCTCGCAACGCGATGGGCCGGTGCTCGATCCCCTTCGGTACGATATACATTTCTCCCGCGCGAAGAAGAACAGACTGATCCCGGAGCTCGAGCGTCATCTCACCTTGCAGAACGATGAAAGCTTCATCGGTATCCGCATGCGCGTGCCAAATGAACTCGCCTTCGATTTTGGCCAGTTTGAACTGGTAATCATTCATCTCGGCAACCACGCGAGGCGACCAGCGTTCCGTGAACTTGGCGAGCTTCTCCTTGAAATTGACCGGCTGATTCATCATAGGAATGGATCCAATGTCTGGCGTTGCAGTTGTCAAATGGCAACGCACGCATAGGGTTGCCGGATCTCCGTCGCCTTCTCCCGCCCAATGATCTGGGCCGCACAATGCGAGAGCGGTTGTGCACGGCATCAATCGACTGCGAGTCGAAGAAGGGTTCGCCCACCACAAACCGTCGGAGCAAGTACCAATCTCAGATCACCAAGTTGACATGATATGAAGTTTTTGCAGCCCCGGGGTTGAGTCCTGCTGGCACATTCCTACTTGCATGCCCGCGGCAATTCACGCTCCAACCGCCCAGCTAGCGGCGGGCATCCCGGCATCCTCCATGACCCCAAACGGCGCAGCTTTGATCGGACCCACCGGATCCTTCTGCGGAGCCCCGAAGGCCGGTTGGATCGGCTCTCAGCGCGACGGCTCGAAAGTCATCGGCCGCGGCGGCAACAGGAAGCGCATCGGCACTGTGACGCGCGCGGCCCATGCGTCTTCGGTATGCGCGGCACCGGGAAAGACCTTGCTCATGAAATTTGCATCGCTATAGCCACGGGCACGGAAAAGGCGATCAACTCGCCGCTGGGTCGGCGCATACATGGCATCCAACGTCGCAGTGCCGTGATCGAAATAGATACGATGGCCCGCCGGTGGCGGAATGTGTGCCTTCAGGTAGGCAACAAAGGCATTCGCGCTCGGATTATTGCGGCGTGGCCTCAGTGCAGTGCCCGGCCAATGGGTGGAAAGGCAACCCGCACCGCCGAAAACCTGGGGATACTCGACCATGGCATACCAAGCCATAAGACCGCCCATGCTCGAACCCATCACTACGGTATTGCGGGCATCCTTGGCCACGCGGAAGCGTTGATCGATCCGTGGCCTCAGCTCGTCGACCAAGAAGCGAAGGAAATCGTCCGAATAAGGCGCGACCGGCAGCTTCAGGTCCATGTTGCGGACGCGCGCGCGCTGGGCATCGCTGAGCGATAGCCAAGGCTTCTCCGGGTAGTATTCGCTCTCGCGACGCTCCCCGGCGTTCCAGATGCCGACGATGATGAACGGACGCGTGCGGCCGCTGCGGATCAGTCGAGCGGCTGTGTCAGCGGCGTGCCACGACTCATGGTTCCAGGTCTGCGTGGCATCAAACAACATCTGACCATCGAACATGTACAGCACGGCATAGGGCGCCTGCGCTGGGTAGCGCGGCGGCAGCCAGACGTCGACCGTGTGCGGCGGCACGAAACGAGAGACTTCCTGAAGCTGCACAATCCGACCGACAGCAACGTGCGGCACCGGCGTTGGATTTGCACGTGCCGTCGCCGGCATGGTGGCGATCGCGACCAAAGCGGCAGCAAGGGAGGAAATCAGCTTGGCGGGCAATGGCAGCATCGAGCATCCGAGATTCACGACAGGAAATCATACGAGCTCCGGTCCAACCGGAGAAATCCATGCGCCGCCCTCCAAAAGACGGCGCCTGGGCCATTTCGGCCATCACGGCGGACTTTGAGCACAGAAGTTGGGCACAGATTGGGCACAGAAGTCGTTTGGACGTCCAAATGCCGGTGACTTGTGCGATGATCGGCGCGATGCTCGACCGCGGGCTAGTGCCCGGAATGCCAGCAACCGCGTGGGTTGCGCGGGCATCGCGAGGACTGCGGGGGGATGGTGGCTAGGGGCGGAATCGAACCGCCGACCTCAGCATTATGAGTGCCGCGCTCTAACCGTCTGAGCTACCTAGCCGACATGAACCGAGTATTTTAGGCGGCCATCATAGAGCCATGCAAGGTCACCAACTTGCTGCAACGCGATGCGCGTGCTTGAATCGGACACAAAGCAGGTCTCGCACACCATGTCCGACGTGATCGACACCGATGGTTATCGCCCAAATGTGGGCATCGTGCTGCTCAACCCCGAGGGGCGCGTGTTCTGGGCGAGACGCGTTGCCCGCGATGGTTGGCAGTTCCCACAAGGCGGCATCAGCAGCGATGAAACACCGCTGGAAGCGATGTACCGGGAGCTCGACGAGGAAACCGGGTTGCAGCCGGCTCACGTCGAGGTCCTTGCGTCGACACCTGGCTGGCTCCGCTACCGACTGCCACAGCGTTATTTACGGCATCATCAGAAGCCGCTGTGCATCGGCCAGAAGCAAGTGTGGTTCCTTTTGCGCTTTGCCGGACAGGATTCCCACGTGCGACTGGATGCGGCACCCCACCCTGAATTCGACGCATGGCGTTGGGTCGATTTCTGGTATCCGGGCGAGAACGTCGTCGCCTTCAAGCGCGAAGTGTATCTTCGCGCGCTACGCCAGTTCGTCCTCCATGCCGAGCGGCTGTGCGCGCGCGAGCTGCCACCACCGCAGTTGAGCCGTATCGGCTTGAACGCAAGCGCATAATCCTCGCGGGCCCCTGCCGATGGGGCCCGCGCGCCGGCGTTCTATTCAGGACCGCGTGTCGAAGCGCTCCCGCAGTGCAGCTGCGGTCGCTTGGTACACGGCCTTGAGTTCGGCCACGCGAGACACGGGGTTATCGACTCGTCCGGCGCGGGCATCCAGCTCAAGTGCCTTCGCAAGCACGGACATGCGTTTTGCACCCAAATTCGCGCTTGCCGACTTCAACGCATGCGCCTGCTGCGACAGACCACCAACATCCTTCACCAGCGCTGACTGTTCCAGCTGAGTGATGCGCTTCGGGCTGTCACCGAGAAATACGGAAACCAGAGGTCGCAACTCGTCGCCCATGATGTCTTCCAGGTCTCGCAGGACACTGTCGTCAAGTAAATCTTCGGCCGCAGCTGCCGCACTCATGACAGGCCTGGCAGCGACCGGCGAGGGGGGAGGCGGAGTTATGCGGCTAGGCGCCACGGCCGCCTTAGCCGCGGCCCTCAACACCTGAACCGGATCTGGCGCGACTGGAGCAGGCGCAACCGGGATGGCTTCTTCAATTGGCGTGGTCGGTAGCCACTGCTTGAGCGTTCGCGCCAGGAGGGCGCGGTCCAGTGGCTTGGAAAGATAGTCATCCATACCGCTGTCGAGACATTTTTCCCGATCGCCAGCCATGGCGTGGGCGGTCATTGCGATCACCGGCAGTCGCGGTGAATTCGTGATCGCTTCCCGGCGTCGAAGTTCCCGGGTCGCCGCGTAGCCATCCATGACAGGCATCTGGCAGTCCATGAGCACTAGATCGAATACCCCCTTGCTCAACAGATCCAACGCTTCGCTACCATGATTGGCCTGAATGACTTCCAGGCCCAATCGCGCAAGCAGCTTGGTGGCAACCTGCTGATTGACGGGATGGTCCTCGACGAGCAATACGCGCCCACGGAGCGGCATATCCGCTTCACTGGCCGGCGCCTGCGGCCTGGAGCCCACTGCAGGAGTCCCGGTACGCGCGATGAGCGGTTCCGGTCGGACTTGCGGGCTAAGCGAAAATAGACTTTCCAGCGCGGCACGCAATGCGGACTCATCGGGCTCACGCGGCAATACGCCAATGCGCGGCCCGCCCACCTCGGCGGGCGCTCCGGGCAGCAGGATTCGCACGCGTTCCAACGTGGGCTCCCGCAAGACGTTGCGCACGAGCGTTTGGGTCTCCCCCGGGGCCCCACCCATTTCCGCCACCAACAGTTCGTGCCCGAAGCTGCGTCCGAGCGGCGCAGAGCGGCGCAAGCGAGCCAGCGCCTCGGCTGGTTGTGGAACCAGTTCGACCTGCAGCCCGAGGCCCGCCAGCAGCGGATTGAGCTTTTCATAGCCGCGCTGGCTCCCGACGTAGACACCGCGCAGACCCTGCAGGTTAAGCCGGCCCTGCGCAACCTCTCCCGGGAGTTTCGCAAGCGGGAGGCTGAACCAAAATACGGAGCCTTTGCCAGGTTCGGATCGTACGCCGATCTTGCCACCCATCAGCTCCACTAGCTTTTTGCAGATCGTCAGCCCAAGCCCTGTGCCGCCATAACGACGGGTCGTGCTGCTCTCTGCTTGGCTAAATGGCTGGAATAGGCGTGATGCCGTCTCAGGCGCAATGCCGATGCCGGTGTCGCGGACGGCAAAAACGATTTCCTCATGCGTTGGCGTTTCCGCGCGACGGCTTACGCGGACAGACACACCGCCGCGCTCCGTGAATTTCAGACCGTTGCTCACCAAGTTACTGAGCACCTGACGAATCCGCACCGGATCACCACGCAGTAGCGTGCGCACGTCGTCGTCGACGCTCAGTCTCAGCGTCAGATGCTTCGCTTCCGCGGCCTTGTCCATCAGCGCCTGCACACTGTCCAGCAAATCGCGCAGGTTCAAGGTGACGTTTTCGAGTTCGAGCTTGCCTGCCTCGACCTTGGAGTAGTCGAGAATGTCATCGACAATCCGCAATAGCTCCTGAGCTGAGCGTTGCGCCGTCGCCAGATAGTCGCGCTGCTCGCCGTTGAGCGGGCCTCCAAGCACGATGTCCAGCAGCGGCAGGATGCCATTGAGCGGCGTGCGAATCTCGTGGCTCATCGTCGCGAGGAATTCGCTTTTGGCCAGCGTGGCGGCCTCTGCTGCACGCTTGGCGGTAACGAGTTCCTTCTGCATGCCCTGCAGCGCACTGAGCTCTTTCTCGAGGATGGCCATCCGCGCTGCGTCGGGAGTCGGCGCCGGCGGCGCCTGAAGCGCGACGGCCTCCGACCAGCGATGAGTCAACCGCTGATAGACGACGACAAACAGAGCGCCAGCAGCCAAGACAGCCAACACCGAGCCCGCCTTGATCAGCAAGGTTCCTGGGAGCCAAGCGAACAGCAATAAAGCCAGTATCGCCAGCAGCACGAGACTGGCACTGAATAACGAGGCGGCAATCGAATCGCGTTGTGAGGCGGACATGCGGTTCCTCATCAGGCGGGATGGCTGGCGAAGTCGTAATCGAGTTGCGCGCCGACTTCCTGCACGAAATTCCCCTGCAGCAGGTCGGCCCCGGCAGCGTAGAACGCCGCCGCCGTGCTTGCATCCTGCACCCGCGGCGCGATGACGATGGCGCCGCGAGCGTGCGCAACCCCCACAACCGCTCGTGCCTGGCCGTCCCGGGCTAGTTCGGGCGCTAGACGTACGTAGTCCAAGGGTAGCGCGGCAAAATCGGGCTGGCTCAGCGTCAAGGCCGTGACGCCCGCAAGCAGCACACCGAGTCCGTGCTGGCGCAATGCCTCGAACCGACGCGCAGCCTCTGCATACTCCGCACGCAGGGCTTCCCATCTGTATTCCAGAACCAAGCTTCCCGGCGGAAGCGCCGCATCGCTGAGCGCATGCATGAGATTGCCGTCCTGCCAGACTTCCTTGAAGACGCCGAAGCTCTGGCTGACGAACAACGTAAGGGGCTTGCCCAGCTTCCTGCGCGCGTCCAAAACTGCCAGCGCGCGCTTGAGTACCCAACTATCAACCTGCGGCAGGAGGCCGGCCGCCTCCGCCTCGGGCAGCAGCGCTCCGGCAGCATGTTCCGTACCACGTGCATCACGAAGCCTCAGCAGCGCCTGATAGCGCGGCGCCATGGCTAGGCCGGCAATCGGAACCAGTGGTTGAAAGGCAAGATGCAAGCTGTCGTCCGCAAGCGCCTTGCGTAGCAGGGACGAAAGCAAATCTCCGCCCGCCTCCGGAGAGGCAACCTGACCGCCCACGCTCGCACCTCGTCGTCGCGCCGCATCCAATGCGCGCTCACACGCACCGAGCAAAGCCATTGGATCAGCACCTGCGCCCATGCCGCAGACACCCACGGTAACGGTCACGGATAATGCATGTGCTGCTTCAAATCGTTCGAGGCGTATGCGTGCCGCGATATCCTCGGCAAATGCCAGCATCGCCCCGTCGCCGCGCTGCGGCGCGAACATCAGGATGGCACTGGGCCCAAACGGGGCCAGAATCTCCCGCGGCAATGCCTGCGCCGCGATCCATGCAGCAACTTGGTGCTGAAGACGGTCGAATCCGCCCAGGCCAAGGTGCTCCCGCAAGCGCGGCGCGTCGCTGATCTCCGCGAGCAGCAACGAACCGAGGGGCACCGTACCCGAACGCGCTGCGAGCTGCCTCGCGATGCGGTCGAACAGCACGCTTCGCTCAACCAACGCCTCGCCCGCTCCGCCGCCTCGCGACCCGCGCTGTGCCGATGCGCGAGCGCGACGAACCCGGTTGCTGATTGCTGCAATCAGATGCTTGGGACGCACTGGCTTGGCGATGAAGTCATCGCCACCCGCATCCAGCGCTGCATATTGGCGCTCGGAGTCCGGGTCACCCGAAAGGAAAACGATGGGCGTCGACACGAATGCGTCGCGCTCGCGGATGAGGGTGGTGAGTTCCAGGCCATCGGCACCTGGCATATTGATATCCATCAAAATGAGGTCTGGCTGGAAACGCTCGAGTTCATCGAGCGTAGCGAGCGGCTCGACCACGGTGCGCGTTTGCATGCCGGCCTTGCGCAGGACGACCTCCGCGAAGGCTGCCTGGGCCGGATCATCTTCGACAATCAGCACACGATATGGCGCCTCGCCAGCCTCGTCCCTCAGCAAGGGCTCGGACTGCGCCAGCAGTGTCGGCAACCCCAGCGTGCGCGGCAGCGCGTGGTCTGCACCGGCGCGCAGTGCCTCGAGGCGCGCACCCAGATCGTCCTGCTCCAGCACAGCCAACAATGTCACACGATGTCCCACTTCGACACGCGCATGGCGCAAGGCGGGCGCCAATAGCGGCAAGGCAGTCAGTGCACGCGGACCCACGACCAGCAACCGGGGCGGCTGTCCGACCTGCAAGGCAGCAATCATGGCCTCGACGTTGCCGAGTTCCACGACTGCGTGTCCCGCTTGTTCCAGATGCAGTGCCAAGTCGTGGAGCACTTCGTCAGTACCCAGGAAGGCAACTTCCGGCGCAGGTTGCGGTTGCGAATGAGGCGCCTCCGCGGCTTGCTCGGGAGCCTTAGCCTCCGAAACAGTAGGCCCGGACGATTCAGGAGCGACTTCGTCGATACCCAGTGCACGCCAGTATTCCTGCGGTGGCGACGTCACGCGTGCGTAGCCGTCCGTCGCGGTCGATTGGGATGCGGCACTTGGGCTCTCCGTGGACGGGGTCGGCACCAGCGCATCGCCAAAGACACCGAAGGCCTGCATGGCGACTTGGCCCATCGGCGCATGCAGGGCCTCCAGGGCCTCCAGAATCGCGTCATTGGCTGCAGCGTCAGGCAGTGTGGTGCCACGCACGAAAGGTTGCAGCGAGTCGGCAAGGGCCTGTAGCGGAGCCGCCTGCTCCGGTAGTCCATAGCGGCCCGCCGCGTCAGCCAGGCGCGCAAACTCGGTCTCCAGGAGGAGCAACGCATTGACGTCCCATCCATCGCGCCGCTGCCGTTCCGCGCGTCGCGCAAGGATTTTGACGCGTTGCGGCAAATGACGCAGAAAGGCTGTCTTCAGCTCTTCACTGCGAATTTGCTGCTCAGTGACCCTCATGTGCTCTCCCCCCACTGCATCCATGCTCGCGGCCAGAAGGCTTAGAACGGCTTGACCACGACCAGGATGACCACCGCAACCAAAAGGATCGACGGTATTTCGTTAAACCACCGAAGCCGCCGGCTACTCCACCGGCAAGCATCGCGCTCAAAGCGCGTCCTGAGGTGCGCCAGCCAAAAATGATAGACAACCAGCAACCCCACCAACCCAAGCTTGGCATGGAGCCACCCCTGTTGCAGGTAGCCCGGCGCATGTCGAACCCACCAGACGAGCAATGCCACGCCGAACGCCACCGCGAGCATGCCGCCAATGTGGGTCATGATCATGAGCCTTCGTTCCATGGTTTTCAGGCGCGCACGCACCTCCGGCTCCGTGGCCTCCGCGTGATACACGAAAAGCCGCGGTAAATAGAACAGACCGGCGAACCAGGTCACCACGAAGATGATGTGAAAGGCCTTCAGCCAAAGCATGGATGCTCTCCGCAAGGGCCGAGTATAGCCACAGCGTGTCGCCGCGAACGTTCGCTGACGTGGCGCGCGAACCAAGCGCCCCGGCCGTGCCGCAATCGGATTGGCCCACCTGAACCGCCGGCCATGATCGCCGGGGGACCATCGAATCGCCCGGGCGGCCGTCCGTGCCCATCCGAGTCCCAGCCGGCCATGGGGCATGCGCACTGGCGAGGCTGGTTCCTCTCCGAGTGCTCGACGTGGTCGGGGGCTCCGAGGCGGAAATGGCGCAACAGCGTGAACTCCGTGGGCATCGCGACCCGGCGAGTCAGCCGCCAACTGCCGCGCCTGGGCCCAAGCGCGGTCCCAGTACCGCATGGGCGTTCAGTGCTAATTTGTCCCTTGGGCTTCGATGTTTGGTAAGTTGCGGTGGGCGAACCCGTCCGGGGTGATGCCCGTGCCGCCTGTCTCAAGGTCGCGGTCGGTACATTTTCGGCAGCTGGCCGAGCCCCCTCGGCGACCCGTCGGCGGACACTTGCAGAGCTTGAATTTCGCCTTATCACCCCCAACGATCGGCACCATGGACATTCCAATTGCCACCCCTGACTACCGCAGCGCTGACGCCCCCCTGGTATTCACCAGTGCGGCAGCCGAAAAAGTTCGCGAGCTGATCCGGGAGGAAGGCAATCCGGCGCTCAAGCTACGTGTCTACATCAACGGCGGAGGATGTTCGGGTTTCCAGTATGGCTTCGCTTTTGAAGAGCAACCAGCCGACGACGATCTGGTGGTGCAACGGGATGGCGTGGCCCTCCTGGTCGATCCCCTATCGCTTCAGTACCTCACTGGTGCGGAAATCGATTATCGGGAAAACCTGAGCGGGGCACAGTTCGTGATACGGAACCCGAACGCACGAACCACTTGCGGCTGCGGATCCTCGTTCGCCGTGTGAATGCAGCGCAACGCTCCCAGCGCAACACCTTCGCCGCCCTAGCGCTGGATCGTGCGCCCGCCTTGCGCAACGACGCGGACGCGCTTGAGCGCGCGCGTAATGCCAGCAGCTCTCTCTATGTGCTCATGCTCCCCGATAGCATGCTGTGGGCAACGCCCACGGGTACCGGATTGGCATTGTTGCCTCCCGACCATCTCACGCTAGAGCAACGTGGGTCAGCGACTTTGCTGGGCCGTGATGCCGATGGCCGCGCCTACTTTTCTTGCACTAGCGACGAACACCCGCATTTTTCCGGACAAGCTCTCGGGCTGCGGGCGCTCGCTGCCAATGCGCCGGCATTTGATGCAGGCCTTGCGGCATACGCTTCCGCACTCGCGCATTGGCAACTGCACAGCCGCTACTGCCCCGCATGCGGCGCCACGACGACGCACGACGAAGCAGGGCACCGTGCGCGATGCACATCCTGCTCGCTGCCCCAGTTTCCGCGAACCGATCCCGCGGTGATCGTCTTGGTTGAGCATGGCGACGCAGCGCTCTTGGGCCGCAGGCCGGGCTGGCCGGACGGGCGCTTTTCGACGTTGGCCGGGTTTGTTGAACCGGGTGAATCGCTCGAGGATGCGGTAAGAAGGGAAATAGCCGAAGAATCCGGAGCCCAGGTGATGGCCTGCGAATACCACTCTTCGCAACCTTGGCCGTTTCCTTCGTCCCTGATGCTGGGGTTCACCGCACAGGCTGCCTCACGCCATCTGGGCGCTGGTGACGGAGAACTTGCGGAGCTCCGCTGGATGACCCGTCGTGACCTGCACGACGGCCTGAATTCGGGGACGCTGAGCCTCCCGCCTCGCTTCTCGGTCGCATTTCAGCTCATCCATGACTGGTTGGAACGCAGTGCCGCCTGATGCCTTGCGGCGCCACGCCACTGGTTTGGCCTGGCGCCAAGCCTGTGCGACGCGCGGGCGATGATTACAATCCAGTCTCCTGCCGAGGAAGTTCAATGGCCCTGAAATTGCTCGCCGTGCTCATGGCGCTGCTGCTTGCGCGCGGCGTGCCTACGCTGGCGCACCTGCGCGGCTTTGCCTGGCTCAAGCCCTGGCTTCGTGCGCTGGGCACCAGCCCCGCCGGGGCGATATTGGCGGTTCTTCTGCCTGCGGCCGCCGTCGCCGGCGCCGGCTATGTTCTCCGGTGGCACTGGCTGGGACTCCTCTGGCTTGCCTTCTCGCTGGCGACGCTGCTGTGGACACTGGGCCCGCGGGAGCTTGAAGGTGACCTTGAGGAACTGCTCAACGCGAGCGAAGGTCCTGCTCGCGCGGCCGCGCTGGACAACTTTGCCGCCGACAGCGACGGCGCGCCGATTTGGACGGCTGGCAGCGTGGTTGGCGCAGGGGTTAACGCCGCCCTGCGCCGACGCTATACGCCGGTGTTCTGGTTCTTCCTTGTTGGACCTGGCGGCGCCTTGCTGTATCGGCTGGCGCGGCTCGGCGCGGATGCGTCAGTCCACAGCGCGTCTCTCACCCCACAGGCGCAAGCAGCACTTCGTCGCTTGTCCGCTGCGCTCGAGTGGCCGGCAGCGATGCTCATGGTCCTGTCGATGGCCTTGGTTTCGAACTTCGATGCCGTTCTTGGCAGCTTGCGCGCCTGGCACGAACAGGCAGGACGCAGCTGGCTGGGCTTGGACCCGGCGTTTCTGCCCGCAATCGCCGTGGCCGGGGTCAACGCCGACGTTGAGGCCGGCGACGGGTACGCCGTCGATACGACCGATGTCGCGGGAGAACTTGAGGATCTCGCCCACCTGCTCAACCGGGTCCTGCTGGTGTGGCTGGTGCTCGCGGCATTGCTGGTTCTGGGAGGCTGGATGGCCTAATTCGGCCAGCATGGTTCCGCCGGCCTACGGTCTTGGTTGACTCGTGACGGCGATGCCCGCCTTGATCACCTCGATGTAGCCTCGGGGCCCGCGTCGTTAGTGACAGCGAGACATGCCTCCCGCACCGCATTTGCGAAATGGCGGCGCGCTTGCAGACTCCTGCTCACGGGCGACGCCGGCCCATGCATCGATCCATCGCAAGGCACGAATCGTCCCGAACCGCGTCGGATTCGGGGACGGAGCGGCTTCAGGCCTTGCGCCCACTGACACGCACCCAATCCTCGCGGACATCGACTGAGATGTCGGCGATACCCAACGCGGCATAACGCTCGACCACTTCGCCCGCTTGGTCGCGCAGGATCCCGGATAGGGCCATTGGCGCCCCGGAGGCAAGCGCCGAGACAAGGCGCGGTGCCAGATCCAGAAGTGGCCCCGTCAGAATGTTCGCCACAACGACGTCGTAAACACCCGCGTCCATCTGCTCCGGCGAGATCAGCTTCAGCCGCGACGCAACGTCATTGCGTTCGGCGTTGTCGCGACTGGACGAAAGCGCCTGGGGGTCATTGTCGATCCCCGTAGCCGACGCGGCCCCGAGCTTCAATGCGGCTATGGCAAGCACGCCCGAGCCGCAGCCGAAGTCGAGCACGTGCTTTTCCTGGAGACGCTGCCCGGCCAGCCATTCCAGGCACAGTGCCGTGGTTGGATGGGTGCCGCTGCCGAAAGCCAGACCCGGGTCGAGTCGGATGACCACATCCTCGACCGCGCGGTCCACCGGCTCGATGGTCGAAGGGTAAACCCACAGGCGCCGCCCGAAGCGCATCGGCTTGTACTGATCCATCCAGGCGCGCGCCCAGTCCCTGTCTTCGAGCTCCTCCAACTCCACTTGCGCGGGCGTCAGGTCGGGCATCAATTCCGCCAAAGCTGCAAGCAGTCCCCGACGATCCGAGGTGGCTGGAAACAGACCCTGGATACGCAACAACTGCCACACGGGCATTTCACCGACCGCGGGCTCAAGAATCGCATGCTCTTCTGACGTGCCGGCGAGTGCGTCGACAAGGCTGATCGACATGGCCCCAAGATCCTCAAGGGCGTGCTCGGCACAAGATTGCTGCGTGCTCAACACCGTCAATTGGAGTTGCAGATGGGCCATATTGATGCGATCAGCGAAAGGGCGGGTTTTGCGTGTTCAGGGATGGAATGTCAATCCAGCGGGCCCAATGCCGCCAGCGCATGCATTCCCCCGCGCACTGAAAACGCACGCAGGTACCCCATTCCACGCAGAAGATGCGCTGCCAGCATGCTGCGCCTCCCGCTGTTGCATACGAGCAGCAGCATGCTCGTTCGATGCTGCTCAAGTTGCCTTACGGCTTGAAGGAAAGACAGCACGTCCTCCTCTTGCGGTGCATCAGCGTCGAGCAGCTCTTGTTCCCCTTCGTCCAACGTCAAGCCGAGATGTTGTTTGAAGTGAAAGAAGGGAACCTGAAGGGCGCCCGGCAGTGAACCCTTCAGTTCGAGTTCAAACGGTTGGCGAATATCGATGAGGTGCCCTGCGCCGGCACGGACGAGGGCAAGTGCCTCATCGGCCTCGCACTCGATCGAAGGATCAGCCGGTGTGTCGGCTGGTTGAGCATCTAGGATCACGGGGCTGGTTACTCTGAACCGGTGGCGCATGGCGCGCCGCACCATTGATGGACAAGCTCAGGATGGCATGGTTCCGCCATGCCCTCTTGCACCATCCGCTTCCTGCGGATCCCGCTTCCATGCAGGCGCCGCATCGGGGCTACGTACCGGCCGCATGCATCAGCTCAGGCGAATACTCTTGTCCCTGCGCTCGGCGATGCGCTTTTCAAGATAGTGAATGTTCTGTCCACCGCGCACGAAACCGGCATCGGCAAGGATGCGTTGTTGCAGCGGGATGTTGGTCTTCACGCCTTCAACAATCAACTCGCCCAAGGCAACGCGCATGCGCGCAAGGGCAATGGATCGGTCCTCACCATGCACGATCAACTTGCCGATCATCGAATCGTAGTTGGGCGGAATCCGATAACCGGCATACAGGTGCGTGTCCATGCGCACGCCCGGACCCCCGGGAGCATGGAAATTGCCCACCAGACCGGGGGATGGCATGAAACTGTCCGGATCTTCAGCATTGATGCGACATTCAATCGCATGGCCCCGGAGCACGATGTCACTTTGCTTGAGCCGCAGTTTTTCGCCCGCGGCGATCAGAAGCTGCTCGCGAACCAAGTCGATGCCGGTCACCAGTTCGGTTACCGGATGCTCGACCTGGATCCGCGTGTTCATCTCGATGAAGTAGAAGCGGCCGTCCTGATAGAGGAATTCAAACGTTCCGGCACCGCGATAGCCGATGCGCAGACACGCATCCACGCAGACCTTGCCGATCGCCTGCCTCTGGTCATCGGTGAGTCCGGGTGCGGGGGATTCCTCGACCACCTTCTGGTGGCGGCGCTGCATCGAGCAATCACGTTCGCCGAGATGAATGGCGCCACCCTGCCCGTCGGCCAGCACCTGGATTTCGATGTGCCGCGGATTCTCGAGGAACTTCTCCATGTAGACCTCGGGATTGCCGAAGGCCGCTTGGGCCTCGCTGCGCGTCATTTGCACGGCTGCTTCAAGCTCAGCTTCAGCGCGCACGACACGCATGCCGCGGCCACCACCGCCCCCTGCGGCCTTGATGATGACCGGATAGCCAATTTCACGGCCAAACCGCCGGCAGGTATCCATGTCCTCGGGAGGTAGCGGACCGCCCGAGCCAGGCACGCAGGGGACGCCCGCCGCCTGCATTGCGCGGATCGCCTCGACTTTGTCACCCATGAGGCGAATGGTTTCGGCGCGGGGGCCGATGAACACGAAACCGGATTGCTCGACCTGCTCCGCAAAATCCGCGTTCTCGCTCAGGAAGCCATAGCCCGGATGGATGGCATCGGCATCCGTGACTTCTGCGGCTGCAATGATGGCGGGGCCGTTCAGGTAGCTCTCCCGCGGCGCGGCTGGCCCAATGCAGAGCGCCTCGTCGGACATGGCCACATGCTTCAAGTTGCGATCGGCCACGGAATGAACGGCGACGGTTCGAATGCCCAGCGCGTGACAGGCGCGCAAGATGCGCAGGGCAATCTCGCCGCGATTGGCGATGACGACTTTGCTGAACATGGCCGCTCAGCCGATGACAAACAAGGGTTCGTCGAACTCCACCGGCTGGCCGTTCTCGACCAGGATGGCGACGATCGTCCCGGCCTTGTCGGCCTCGATCTGATTGAACATTTTCATGGCCTCGATCACGCCTAGCGTGTCACCGGCCTTGACCGTCTGTCCAACGGAAACGTAGGGCGGCGCGTCTGGGTTGGCCGCTGCATAGAAGGTGCCGACCATGGGCGAACGGACCACGTGGCCGGGCGGGATGGTGCCGCTCGCAGACTCGGCCGGCACCATGGTCGAGGCGGCCGGCGCCGGCGATTCTGGGCGCGAGGCAGGCGCTGCCGGATGCGCGGCAGGCACGTTTGGCGCGGCGTTCACGGTGATTCCGCCGCCCTTGGGGACGCGTGACAGGCGAACGACTTCCTCGCCTTCCTTGATCTCAAGCTCGGCCAGATTGGATTCTTCGAGCAGGTCGATGAGCTTCTTGATCTTGCGCAGGTCCATGGGCGATCTCGTGGTACGGAAGGAGGGCCAGGTCGACGCCGCAGTCAGCCGGCGCTGGCAAGGTGGGACAGCAGGCCCAGAAGGCCTAGGCGGTAGCTTTCGGCACCGAAGCCGGCCACCGTGCCCACTGCAATGTCACTGAAATACGAGTGCCGGCGAAAGGCCTCGCGCGACTGCGGGTTACTCAGATGAACTTCGACAAAGGGAATCGCCACCGCCAGCAGTGCGTCGCGCAAGGCGACGCTCGTATGGGTGTAGCCGGCCGGATTGAACACGATCCCGGCCACGCCCTCGCTCGCGGCAACGTGAATGCGTTCGATCAGCGCATGCTCGGCGGCGGACTGGAAACTCATCAACCGATGTCCGGCGCGGAGCGCCTCCTCGGCGAGCAGCGAATCGATCGCCGCCAGCGTGGCGCGGCCATAGTGCTCGGGCTCGCGGCGGCCGAGCAGATCGAGGTTGGGGCCATGCAGGGCCAGGAGTTGCGCCACGCCAATCGTCCGTATGCCCGAGGCAAGAATCGCGAGTGTGGACTGAACCGGCGAAATTGTCCAGTTCGCCGCTATTCGGCGACGTTTGACGCTATTGCAAGCGCTGCGGCAGCCATGCGTCGAGGGAACCCTCGGAAAATGCACCATAGTGCTGCTTCAGCAGGCGCCCATCGGGGGCCACCAGCACACTGTAGGGCAGGAATTGCGCGGCGTTACCGAAGGCCAAGCCGGGGTGCGCGGTGCCAGCCAGCAGCACCGGGTAATCGAGCGGCTCCCTCGCCAGAAAGGCGCGCACATGCGGGGCGCTGTCCTCGGCGATGCCAACCACCCGCAGACGGTCGCCAAAACGCGCTTGCGCTGCACCCAGTACCGGCAATTCCTGTCGGCAGGGCGCGCACCACGGCGCCCAGAAGTTCACCAACAGCCACCGGCCACGCCACGACGCCAGTCGCCGCGCCCGGTCGTGCAGGTCCCGCAGCACGAGCGCCGGCATCGGCGCACCGGCGTTGAACCCGGTTGCCACGGGCACCGGCCCACCCGGGGATGGCGTTCGCTCGGCGCGCTGCAGCCAGTAGCCACCCAACGCAGCGGCCAGGGCCAAACCCACGATCAGCAGCGGCAGCCTATGAAGCACGCTTCAGTCCAAACCGGCGCGACGGAGGCGGGCCAGGAAGCCCGCCGCATTCTCGTAACCCACCAGGCGCTCGGCCGATTGTTCGCGGCCATCAGGCGAGAAGAAGAGCGTGACCGGCGGACCAAGCAGGCCGAAGCGCTTGAGCAGCGCCTGGCTGGCCGCATCGTCGCGGGTGACATCGACGCGGATCAACGCCAGCGGCGCCAGCGCGCGCTGCACCGCCGGGTCGACCAACGTGGTGTGTTCCATTTCCTTGCAACTCACGCACCAGTCCGCGTAGTAGTCGACGATCACGCCCTGGTGCGCAGCGTGGGCCTGGGCCAGTGCCGCCCCGAGCTGTTCCGGCGTCGTCACCCGAGACCACTGCAGGGTCGCGGCGGAAGCCGCCGGCCTACCGCCCCCGGCGTAGACCGCCAGCGGCGTGAGCAAGTTGCCGCCACCGCCCAGCGCGCCGATCAGCTCGGCGACGCCCAGCAACAACACTGTCCAAGCCAGACTCTGGCGAAGCTTCCGCCATCCGCTGGCAGCCTCCGCCAGCCGCTGCAAGGCGCCCAGATACACCGCACAGCCGAGCAGCAGCAGGCCAACGAGCGCCAGGTCCCAGCCCGGTGCCAGGATGCGGCTCAGCATCCAGATGGCCAGCCCCAGGAACAGCACGCCGAACACCGCCTTGACCGCATCCATCCAGGCGCCAGCACGCGGCAACAAGGCGCCGGCGACCGTCCCGAAGACGAGTAGCGGCAGGCCCATGCCCAGGCCGAACAGGAACAGCGCCAGCGCCCCGAACGCGGCACTGCCCTGCTGGGAGATGTAGAGCACCCCCGCAGCCAGCACCGGCGTGACGCAGGAGGTGACGATCAGCGCCGAGAGCATGCCCATCACCGAGGCGCCGATCAGCGAACCGGCGCGCTGCCGGTTGCTGACCGCAGCCAGACGCGTCTGCAGCGACGCCGGCAACTGCAGTTCGTATAGCCCGAACATCGACAACGCCAGCAGCACGAACAGCAACGCCGTGGCACCGATGACCCAGTCGTTCTGCAGCGCCGTCTGGATGTTGGTGCCAGCCAGACCGGCAACCACGCCGACCACCGCATACACCAGTGCCGCACCCAGCACGTACACCAAAGACAGCGTGAACGCGCGCCCGCTGGTGGCGCGCGAGCCGCCGCCCGCGATCAGTCCGGACAGAATCGGCAACATGGGCAGCACGCACGGCGTGAACGCCACACCCAACCCGCCGAGGAAGAACAGCAACAGCGCCAGCAACCGGTGGCTACCCAGCAGGCCGGCCAGGTGACCCGTCGCATCGGCGGACGGAGCGTGCGCCACCGGCGATGCGGCTGCGCTGCCAGCGACAGGCGCCGCCGCGCCAAAAGCCTTTGCGGCTGGACCGGAACCTGCTCCGCTACCGAACACGGATCCCGCGCTGGTGGCCTTCCCCGCGGCGCCCAAGCCGCTGCCCGCCGCCGATGGCACCACGCCGCCTCCATTGGGCAGGCTCAACGTCTCGCTGTGCGGAGGAAAACAGATCTGTGGCGGTCGCTCATGGCAACCCTGGTAGGTAACCTCGATATGCAGCGTGGACAGACCAACGGGCGCGACATACGGAATCGTGGCCGACATCGCGTGGCGAAAGATCACCAGCCGGCCCAGGTAGGGATCGTTCTCGACCACGCCTGGCGGGAACACCGGCTTGCCCAAGGTGACGCCGGCGTCCAGCGCCTTGAAGTGCGTGCGGTCGCGGTACAGGTAGTAGCCGTCGGCGATGGTCCACTCGAAGTGCAACGTATGCTGGGCCGCGCGCGCCTGCAGCCGATAGGCCTGGCCGAAGGGCAGCAGTCCCGGTGCGGCCTGCGCCAGGGGAGCGACCAGCAACAGGGCCAACATCATCAGCATTCGTTTCATCGCAGCGACTCACTCCTCTGGGAAAAGGCACCCGGTGCCGGCATCCTGGCCCAATTGCGCGTCCATCCAGTCAAGATACGCGCCATGCCCGGCGACCACCGGCAACACCAGCACCTCGGGTACGTCATACGGATGGAGCGCGAGGACGCGTCGCTCCAGCGCCGCATAGTGCGATTGCGCGGTCTTGATCAGCAACTGCACCTCGTCGGCCTGTTCAATGGCGCCTTGCCAACGGTACACGCTGCGCGCACCGGAGAACCGCGTGACACAGGCGGCCAACCGCTCTTCGACCAGCGCCTGCGCAATGCGCGCAGCGCTGGCTTCATCGGGACAGGCGCACAGCACGAGTAGGGGCTGCATGCGGATTCAGGACCAAGGACGCGGCGATCATCGCACGCCGCGCTGCGCGCGGCGTGAGCGCGACGTTCAGCGCCGGTCCTGCCCGGCGCGGCGCGCCGCCACCTTGGCGAGCGCCGCCCAGTCCAGCTCGGCGTCGCCATGGGCAATGGCATCGAGGAAGTTGTCACGCAAAACGCCGGCCACCGGCATCGGCACCGCTCCCGCATCCGCCGCCTGGAGCGCCAGGCGGACGTCCTTCAGGCCCAGCCGCAGCCGGAAGCCGGCCGGCTCGTAATGCTGTTGGGCAATAAGCGTGCCGTAATTCTGGTAGGCCGGACTGGCGAACAGCGTCTGCGTCATCAGACCCAGGAAATCGGCGGGCGCCACGCCATGTGCCTGCGCCAGCGTAGCGGCCTCGGCCATCGTCTCGATGGCCGCGGCCAGCATGAAGTTACCCGCCAGCTTGACCGCATTGGCACGCGCCGGCGCACTGCCGAAGGGCCATACGCGTTGACCAACGGCCTCCAGCAGCGGCTGCACGCGCGCCACCTGCGCGGGATCGCCCGCAGCCAGCACTTGCAGTCTGCCGGCTGCAGCCGCATCCGGGCGGCCGAACACCGGCGCCGCCACGTAGCCGACACCACGTGCCGCGTGCATCTCGGCCAGCCTCTCGGCCAGCGCGACCGCGATGGTCGCCATGTTGACGTGCACACCGCCCGCGGGCAGCGCCTGCAGCGCGCCCTGCAGCACGAAAACCGCATCCACCGCGGCGTCGTCGGCCAGCATACTGAACACCACCGGCCGCGCCGCGGCCTCCGTCGGCGTCGCCGCAATACTGGCGCCTTCTCCTGCCAGCGCCTGCGCTGGCAGGGGCGAACGATTCCACACGGTCAACCGGTACCCGGCCGCCAGCAGGCGCCGCGCGATGGCCTGGCCCATGGCGCCCAAACCGATGAATCCGATGTCCATGGCAACCCCGCGTGCAGGAAAACGTGGATTGTGCCGCGCTTCGCCGCGCAGGGGGAATGAGGGAAGGGAGTGTTTCTGCGAGGCGCGTCGGCAATGACCGCCATGGCAGGCCGATCGCCATGGACAGCGGCATTGGAACGAGACACGACCGTCTTCCCTGGATGGCGATGCGCCCGCGCACCGGAACGCAGGTGGCCATCGAGACGACCACCGGATGACGCCCTGCACGCGCGATCCAGCCCCAGCGTCCCCCACTCGTGCCGCATCCACCGACCGAACGCGCCGGCTCCGTCAGTGCGCCTCTCCCCAATTGGCGCCATGTCCAGCTTCAACCAGCAGCGGCACGTTGAGTTCAGCGGCGGCTTGCATGCGCTCAATCAAGCCGGTGCGAACGGCATCGAGGGCATCGAGTCGCACTTCCAGGACCAGTTCATCATGGACCTGCATCAGCAGATGGGCATCGTCAGGGCGCGTCAACAACCAGGCGTCCACGGCGATCATGGCGCGTTTGATGATGTCGGCCGCGGTACCCTGCATGGGCGCGTTGACGGCGGCGCGCTCCGCGCCGGCCCGACGGGCAGCGTCGCGCGCGCGGATCTCGGGAAGGTACAGACGGCGGCCAAACAGGGTTTCCACGTAGCCGTCGGCATGTGCCTGGGCGCGGATGCGCTCCATGTAGCCGCGCACGCCAGGGTAGCGCTGGAAGTAGCGGTCCATGTACTGCTGCGCCTCGCCGCGACCGATCCCGAGCTGCCGTGCCAGGCCGAAGGCACTCATCCCGTAGATGAGCCCGAAGTTGATGGCCTTGGCGGCGCGTCGCTGCTCGAGGCTGACTGCGGCCGGATCGACACCGAATACCTCGGCGGCGGTCGCGCGGTGGATATCCTCGCCACGCCGGAATGCAGCCCGTAGGCCCTCGTCGCCGGACAGGTGCGCCATGATGCGCAGCTCGATTTGCGAATAGTCGGCGGACAGGACCACCCAGCCTGGCGGCGCGATGAACGCGGCACGGATCTGCCGGCCCTCCTCGCTGCGCACCGGAATGTTCTGCAGGTTGGGATCTGAAGAACTCAGCCGGCCGGTGGCGGCTACCGCCTGGTGGTAACTGGTATGCACCCGCCCGCTGGCCGGCTTGATCATCGCTGGCAACTTCTCGGTATAGGTCGAGCGCAGCTTAGCCAGCATGCGGTACTCGAGGATCAGCGCCGGGAGCGGATGCGCGTCGCGGATGGCTTCCAGTGCTTCTTCGTTGGTGGAAGGCTGGCCTCCTGGCGTTTTCACGTGAACCGGCAGGCCTAGCTTGTCGAACAGGATCGCCTGCAGTTGCTTGGGCGAATCGGCATTGAACGGCTGACCGGCCTCGTGTTCGGCGCGCGTCAGGATCTGGTGCATGCGTGCGGCCAGTGCCTGGCTTTGCCGGCGCAATTGATCGGCGTCAATCAGCACGCCGCGGCGCTCCATCCGCGCCAGCACTGGCACCAGCGGCAGCTCGATGTCCTGGTAAACGCTGCGCAGGCCAGGCACGGATGCGAGTCTTGGCCACAAAGCACGATGAAGGCGCAGGGTGATGTCGGCATCTTCGGCGGCATAGCGCGTAGCGCTGTCGATATCCACCTGCGCAAATGGAATCTGCTTCGCGCCCTTGCCCGCGACGTCCTCGAATTTGATGGTGGTGTAGTCCAAGTAATGCCGCGCCAGCGAGTCCATGTCGTGGCGACTGGCGGTGGCATCGAGCACGTAGGATTCGAGCATGCTGTCGTGGGCAATGCCACGCAGGGCGATGCCGTGGTTGGCGAGCACCTCCATGTCGTACTTCGCATTTTGCAGCAACTTGGGCCGACCGGCGTCCTCCAACAACGGCTTCAGCTGCGCCAGCACACGGTCGCAATCAAGCTGCTCCGGCGCGCCGGGATAGTCGTGGCGCAGCGGCAGGTAGGCGGCATGGCCGGATTCGATGGCAAAGGAAAGGCCGACGATCTCGGCGTCGATGGCATCCAGTGCGGTGGTTTCCGTGTCCAACGCGATCAGTTCGGCGGTCCCAAGCCGTGCCAGCCACTGCTCGAAAACCTGCCGCTCCCGCAACGTCTCATATTGGCCCGGTGCGGCCAGCGCCGGGTCAGGCGACGCGCGGGTCGAGGCTGCTGGTCCGGCCATGGGCGCGCGTGCCACACGCGGTGCAGTCGCATGGGCGACGCCGTCCTCGCCACGTTCCAGCGCCGCCAGTGCACTGTTGAATCCGTAACGCGTGTACAACGCGCGCAATGCCGCGTCATCCTGCGTGCCGCGCACCAACTGCTCCGGCTCCAGAGGCAGCGATATATTGGTGCGGATGGTGGCGAGGTCGCGCGAGCGCAGCAGCCAGTCCTGCGCCGCGCGCAGGTTTTCGCCCAGCTTGCCAGGTATCGCGTCGGCATGCGCCATCACGCTGTCCAGGTCGCCATATTCGCCCAGCCACTTGGCGGCGGTCTTGGGCCCGCACTTGTCGACGCCACGGATATTGTCGACCTTGTCGCCAACCAGTGCCAGATAATCGACGATGCGCGCCGGCGGCACGCCAAACTTCGCCTTGACGCCCGCCGTGTCCAGCCGCGTGCGGTCCATGGTGTTGACCAACGTGACCCGCGGCCCCACCAGTTGCGCGAAATCCTTGTCGCCGGTGGAAATCTCCACGTCCATGCCAGCCACCGCGGCACGCGTGGCGAGGGTGCCGATGACGTCATCGGCCTCCACGCCGGGCTCGCGCAAGGTTGGGATGCCCAGCGCCTTCACGATGGCAAGCAGTGGCTCGATCTGCGCACGCAGGTCCTCGGGCATCGGCGGACGGTTGGCCTTGTAAGTCGGTTCGATGGCCTCCCGGAAGGTTGGACCGCTGCTGTCGAGCACGAAGGCCAGGTGCTCCGGCCGCTCGCTCAGCGTGGCGCGCAGCATGTTGACCACGCCGAACAGCGCGCCGGTCGGCTCGCCGACAGCGTTATTCAGCGGCGGCAGCGCATGGAAGGCGCGGTATAGGTACGACGATCCGTCAATCAGCACGAGCTTGGTCATGCCGGCATTGTGGCATCGTGACGCCAGCGTGGTGGCTTGCGTCCGGGCATGCCGTCCTCATCTCCCGGGTATACGCTGACGGTCCCAGTCTGCCGGAGTGCCATCATGAACGCGCGTCGAATCCGCCTGCCCGCCATTGCGACGATCCTGCTGGCAGCGGGCGCCGCCGGGGCCCAGTCGGTATCACCACCGCCGGCCAGCATCCCCCCGCCACCGGATTTCGACCAGCCGGTGCCGATGCCGACACGGCCTTCGCCCCCGGCGGCCATCGCGCCAGCCCCCGCCGCGAGCCCATTGCAGCAGGCTGTTGCCCCGGTCATTCCAGCGCACAATCCCATGGGCCAGCCGCCGCCCACCGTGTCGGTGCGCAAGGTTCAGGGGGACGTCGTGGAGGAGTACCGTGCTGGCGGCCGGTTGATCATGGTCCGCATCATTCCTGCACACGGCCCGACTCAGACCTTTTACGCCAATACCGAGGGCCAGCTCCGCCCCGATCCCGGCCAGGGACCCGTCGCGCCCGTGTTTTTTACCCTGTATCAGTGGGGACACTGACTGCGGCGCAAGGCACGCCGCTTGATCTAGGTCATCGACACGCGCACCGAAGGGCCGGAGACTTCGTCCCGAGTTCCGGTGGAGTGCGTCATGCCTGAATACCTTGATGTGTGGCAGTGCATCGGTTGTGGTCGTGTCGA
>JAJYPJ010000006.1 GCA_021795435.1 Pseudomonadota bacterium | reverse complement strand
CCGCTGGTCTAGCCGCAACCGGCGTCACCGATCGGATCGGATCGTGGATCGGCCGCTGGTCGGGGGCCAGCGAATGGCGGACGTTGCTCGTCGTGATGCCGGCAACCGCGCTTGTTGCCGCATTTACCCACCAGCTCATGGTCGTGGCAATGATGCTGCCGGTCTTGATGACGCTGGCGCGCACCCATCACCTCGCGGCATCCCGCCTGCTGATGCCCATGGCCTACGCCGCGTCCCTTGGCACCACGATGACCGTGCTGGGTGCACCGGCGCTTCTCCTGACCGCCAGCCTGCTCCATCGATCGGGACTGCCGCGTCTGGGACTCTTCTCCATCGCGCCGCTCGGACTGGCGCTGACCATCCTGGGCACCCTCCTCGTGCTGGCGCTCCACAGGATACTGCCCAGACGGAGCGGCGGCGATCGGGATTCGGCCATGGAGGTCATCGGACGCTTTTACTCCGAGGTCAGCGTACCCAAGGCGTCGCGCTGGTCGGGGCGCACCATGGATGAATTCATGGCCGATTACGGCGCCCATTTGCGGGTCATCGATTGGTTGCGCCGCGGCGCGTCGCTACCCGGACCGTACGGTCCGCAGGCCTTGCTGGAGGGTGACGTCCTGCTGGTCCAGGCGAGTGTCGGCGAACTGGCTGGCTTGGCGCTGCAGTCCGACCTGCAATGGCATGCCGTGGCGCAGGCTGGCGAGGCACTCCCCCAGGGGCTGAGCGAGCGGGCGCAGGGCCAGGCCAGGTTGTTCCAGGCGATGGTGGCGCCGCGATCCGGATTGGTCGGGCGAAGCGTTGCCGAAGCCGATTTGCCCAACCGCTTCGGCGTCGTCGCCGCCGGACTCTGGCGACGCGAGGACTGGCTGGGCGGTGAGTTTGGACAGGCGCGCCTCGAGGCGGGTGATGTCCTCGTCCTTTGGGGAGCGCCCGAGCGATTCCGCGCATTGGCGCAGTTTCGCGGGTTCCTGACCCTCGCGCCGATCCAGGCTGAACTGCGCCTTCGCCATCATGCGCGCCGCGCGCTGGTCATCCTCGCAGCCAGCGTGGCATCCGCCGCCAGCGGTCGGGTGGAACCGGTGGTGGCATTCCTTGGCGGCGCGGTGGCCATGATGCTGACCGGCTGCGTGCCGACCGACCAAGGCTATCGGGCCATCGACCTGCGACCCTTCATGATGATCGCCGCGGCAATCCCCCTCGGCGTGGCGATGAAGACGAGCGGCACGGCAGGATGGCTGGCCCACGGCCTGGGTTTGCTGCTGCAGGGGCAGTCGCCGTTCGTCACGCTGTTGTGGCTGTTCTTCGCCGCGGCGCTCGTGACCCAGCCCCTCTCGGATACGGCGACCGCAGCGCTTCTCGTCCCGGTTGCGATCGCTCTGGCCGATACGGTACATCTCAACCCGGTGGCGGCCGCCATCACCGTGGCCGCCGGCGCCGTGAGCGCATTCATCACGCCCATCGGACATCATGGCAGCCTGCTCGTCCTGCGTGCAGGAAACTACCGATTCCACGACTTCCTGCTGCTGGGGCTGCCCCTGACGATACTGGCCGGGCTGGTCACGGCCTGGATGGCGCCTCGCTTGTTTCCATTGCCGTGACGACTGGCGCGCATCGAGCGCGCCAGTACCTCGTCCTCGTTCCGCGCGACGGCCGTCAGGGCAAATCGGCACCCGCGGGACCCGGAGGCACCTGCACCACGGCAGCCGCCGGGACGCTGATTGTTCCTAGATGGTCGGCAAGAAGCACCTCATTCAAAGCGCGCAGCGGACCCTGCTCAATACGTCGCCAATCAGCCTGCGCCGACGCAATGACCCTGACATTGGCTGCGTACACCGCCTCCTGCGCCGATGTCGGCGCGCGATCGGCCGACCCGGCGTCGGTCGCAAGCGCCGCGAGCTGGCCATTGGCCATGCCGAAGCGAGATGCCAGTGGCCCCGGCGCAGACGAAATCGCCTCGCGCAGCTCCTGCGCGGCCTTGCGCGCCCTTGCATGGGTCGCCAATGCAAGCTGTCGGGCATCGAGCTGGCGCAAGACCGCCTGCACTTGACCGTCGCCGGCATAGGAACGATGCATCGCGATGGCCAATTGCTGCTGGAAGCGGAAGAGAGCTCGCAGGTCTGCGGGCGTCGCGTGGACACGAGGATCCTCGGTGACGCTCAGTGTCTGCCGCGACGTGCGCCCGTCCGCTTGGAGTTCCACGGTGTAATTGCCGGGCAACACGCGGGCGCCGCGCGGCTCCAACGGAGTATTGCGGCCCCACACCGCAGCGATGCTGTAGTGATAGCGGATCGCCTGCGGCCTCGGGACGTGAAGGTTCCATACGAACCGATGCATGCCGGGTGCGTCACCAAGGCGCGGTCCGGGCTTGATCCAACCGGCGGCGAAGTAACGGTTGGCAGGGAGCTCGACTGGTTTGGCCTGGCTGCTGAAGCTGCGTACCACCTGGCCTTGCGCATCGACGATTTTCAGCGTGACCGGGCCCCGCACGTGCGGCCCGAGCCAATAGTCGAACACTGCGCCATCCGGCGGGTTGTGCCCGATCGGCGTATCCGGCGGCAATGGCGTGTCCTTGTTGTTGTCTGCATGGAGCCGCACTGCGACGGCCGGTGCGAACAGATGGAGCGCCTGCCGATCCATATCGGCCTTGACCTCCCGCAGTGGCGTGATGTCGTCGAGAATCCAAATCGCGCGCCCCTGCGTGCCCGCGACAAGATCATTGCCGTGCACGAGCAAATCCCTTATCCAAGCCGTCGGCAGGTTGTACTGGAGGGGCTGCCATTCCGAACCATTGTCGAAGCTCACGTAGGCACCGACGTCAGTGCCTGCGTAGAGAAGCCCCGGACGAGCAGGATCGGCGCGCACGACGGTTACGAAGTGGCCTGCCGGAAGCCCACGGGTGATGGACTGCCATGTCTTGCCGCCATCGTCCGTGCGGAAGGCCATCGGCGTGTCGTTGCCGGCGCGGTGATCGTCAACCGCGAGATAGACCTCGTTGGAATCGCTGGCGGATACATCGATGCTGTCGATGCGTGCCCAGAGGGGCATCGCGTCCGGCGTCACGTTCGCCCAGTGTGCTCCGCCGTCGTGCGTGACCTCGACCTGGCCATCATCGCTTCCGGTCCAGATCGTGTGGGGATCCGACGGTGCCAGCGCGATGCTGTAGATCACGCCATACCCGCAGGCCTTGGCATGGGCCAGGCTACCCGTGTGATCGCAATGGGGCGTCCCCGCCACGGCACCCGTGAGGTCCGGGCTGATCACTTGCCAGTGCGCGCCCTGATCGATGCTGCGGAATAGAACCTGCGCGCCGACGTAGATCGGATAAGGCTGCTGCTGGCCGATGACAAGTGGCGTGATCCACGTGTAGCGGTACTTGGCGGTGCCCGGGCGTGCGCCGTAACTCATGACGGGCCACGGCGAGACATTCTGGACCTGTCCGGTATGCGCATCCCAACGCGATACACGTCCGCCCAATCCCGTGCCGAACACGATGTCGGGGTCAGTCGGGAAAGGCACGTCATAATCGCGCTCGTCCCCGCCGACGGGGTGCCAGTCGCGATAGCTCAGCAAACCGTAGTCGCTGGCACTGGCGATCGCGAACGTGCCGCTGTCCTGCTGGCCCGCGTAGATCCAGAACGGGAATCGGTTGTCAGCAGCCAGGTGATAGACCTGCGCCGTCGGCTGGTTGTACCAACTTGACCAGGTCTTTCCGCCATCCACCGTGACCGCCGCCCCCTGGTCACTGGTGACGATGCGGTCATCGGGATGCAGCGGATTGATCCAGACAAAATGGTAGTCGTCGCCCCCCGGTGCCCCTTTGACGACGTGAAATGTGACCCCGCCATTGGTCGATTCGCGAACCGACTGGCCGGTCGTCAACACGGTGTCCGGATGCCCCGGCATGACGGCAAGTCGACTGAAATACCAATTCGCTGCCTGCGTCTGTGCATTGACGCGACGCCAGTGCGCGCCACCGTCGTCGGACCGCCAGAGGCCGGTTGCAGCGTGATCGCTGCCGCCATCCACGCTGGCATAGATCCGCGTGCCCTGCACCGTGTCCGTCACCGCCAGACCGACGCGTCCCAGTGCGCCGCTGGGCCAGCCCACCCCGCCGAGCTTCGACCATGTCTTGCCCGCGTCATGGGAGACGTAGATGGCACTGCCCGGTCCGGCAATGGGTTTGAAGTAGCTCAGCCAAGGATAGTTCCGGATGCTCCAAAGCGCCGCGTAAAGCGTGTCGGGATGGGACGGATCGGCGGCCAAGTCGACGCCACCGGTATCCTGATCGACGAACAGCACGTGTTGCCAGGTCTTGCCTCCATCGACGCTTCGATAGAGGCCGCGCGAATGGCTGGAAGCAAACACCCGGCCCAGCGCGGCAACAACAACTTCGTCGGCATTCGCTGGATTGACCCATATCGCGCCGATGTGCCGGGTCTTGGTCAGCCCGATGTGCGTCCAATGAACCCCGCCATCGTCGGATCGGTACATACCGTCGCCCGCCGCGATGTCGTAACGAGGCGCAACCTGTCCGCTGCCTGCATAGAGCACGCGCGGATTCGACGGCGCGACGGCAATGGCACCGATGGACGCCGCGCCGATCCGGTTGGTCAACGCCGTCCATGTGCGACCAGCGTTCTCGGTGCGCCAGACGCCTCCTCCCGCCGTGCCGATGTAGTAGAGGATGGGTCGCGAGGGGACCCCAACGCCCATGGTGGCCCAACCGCCGCGGAATGGGCCAAGCAGCCGCCAGTGCAGTTTCGGCAACAGCTGGTCCGGCATCGGTGCGGCGGCTGCGCTGGACACGGACACCACGAGCAGCAATGCGATGCCTAGTGCCCGCAGGCGGCTGGAGGAGATGGACATGAGGACCCCGGTGGAAGAGACTGACCTTATTTTGACGCCCGTGCCCTGTGGAAGTTCGCGCCGACCGTTGTGCACATGCAGCAGGCCCGCTCCCCCCTATTGCCTGATGTCTTGCGCAGAGGACTGAAGGTGGTCTTTTGTGGTACCGCACCAAGCCGGGTCTCGGTCGCCCGCGGCGCGTACTATGCCAATCCGGGCAACGCCTTTTGGCGCACGCTGTTCGTTGCGGGCTTTGTGCCCCTGCCAGTGCAACCGGCCGATTTCCGCCGCCTGCCGGAATTCGGATTGGGATTGACGGACCTCGCCAAACACCATTTCGGCAATGACGATGAATTGCCTGCGGAGGCGTTCGACGTGCTTGCCCTGAAACGCAGGGTCCAGCGATTCGGGCCTGCGATACTTGCGTTCACCAGCAAAAATGCCGCGCAGGCCGCGCTCGGCCAGCGCGCGGACTATGGACCCCAACGAATGGCGTGGGGCAAAACGCAACTCTGGGTACTGCCATCGCCATCCGGACAGGCAAGGCGATTTTGGTCCGAAACGCCCTGGCGCCTTCTGGCCACGACCATCGAGGCGTCGCGGCAAGTCCTCACGGAACGGTGATGCGGTGTTTACGATTTTGGCAGGCTCGCGCGGGCTGCCCCCGCACTTGGCATGATCGGAGACTCTCGACCCGGGGAATCCGCATGCGCCGCACCCGCGCCACGCTCCTGTCCATCCTCATCCTTCTCGCCGCATGTCCGGCGGCCATTGCGGGCACCCCCCGTGCCCAACCGACCTATGACCAGTCGGTCGCGCAACTGGAGGCTCGAATGCGCGCGGGCACTCTCACCGCGGTGCAACTCACGCGGCTGTATCTCTCGCGCATTGCCGCACTCGACAAGTCGGGTCCGAAGCTCAACAGCGTCATTGAGCTCAATCCGGATGCGCTGCGCGAAGCGCGAAAAATCGATGCGGAGCGCCGTGCCGGCAAGCCACTGGGCCCGCTGGCCGGCATCCCGGTGCTTCTGAAGGACAACGTCGATACGGGCGACTCCATGATGACCACGGCCGGGTCGCTCGCACTGGTCGGCGCGCCCGCGTCCAAGGATGCGTTCCTGGTGGCCAAGCTGCGGGCCGCGGGCATGGTCATCCTCGGCAAGACCAATCTCAGCGAGTGGGCCAACTACCGCTCCGGTCACTCGACTTCCGGCTGGAGCGGACGCGGTGGCCTGACCCGCAATCCCTACGTCCTCGGACGCAGCGCATGCGGATCGAGCTCGGGCTCGGCTGTCGCGGTATCCGCGGGTCTCACGGCGGTCGCCGTTGGCACGGAAACCGATGGCTCGCTGGTCTGCCCGGGCGGCACCAATGGCATCGTGGCGATCAAGCCGACGCTCGGGTTGGTATCGCGTACGGGCATCGTGCCCATTTCGCACAACCAGGACACCGCCGGACCAATGGCTCGGACCGTAGCCGATGCAGCGTCGCTCCTGACGGTGATGGCTGGGAGTGATCCGGCTGATCCGGCAACCAAGCACGCCAACCTGCACATGGTGGACTACACGAAATTCTTGATCCCAGGCGCGCTGAAGGGCAAGCGGATCGGTGTGGTTCGCTCGTTCGCCGAGGGGAATCCCGAGGTTCAACGCGTCCTGGATGAAGCGGTGGCAGCCCTGCGCAAGGCCGGCGCCACGGTCATCGATCCAGTAACCATTCCGCACGTGGATGATTTCGGCAAGGACGAGAACATCGTCCTTTCGTATGACTTCAAGCACGACCTCAACGCTTATCTGGCGACGCGGCGCGGCTTGCCGGTGCGAACACTCGCCGGGGTCATCGCCTTCAACAAGGCGCATGCGGCGCAGGAAATGCCCTGGTTTGGCCAGAGCCTGATGATTGCATCGGAGAAGCGCGGTCCCCTGACGGATCCCGCCTATCGCCACGCCCTGGCCAATGAAAAGCGACTGGCGGGTCCCGAGGGAATCGACGCGGCGCTTCGAGCAAATCATCTGGATGCACTGATGGCACCCACGAACGGGCCTGCATGGAAGGTGGATCTGGTCAACGGGGATGCGGGCGACACGGTGTCGAGTTCCTCGCCAGCAGCAGTGGCTGGCTATCCCGACATCACGGTGCCGGCCGGATTCGTGCACGGACTGCCCATCGGCGTCAGCTTCTTCGCGGGACGGTGGAGCGAGCCGACCCTGATCGAGATCGCCTATGGGTTCGAGCAGGCAACGCACGCGCGCCGAGATCCACAGTTTCTCCGGCACGCCACGCCGTAGGCGGCGCTCCATCCGCATCGCCGAACAGGCTCGGAGGACCGCAAGTATCGTGTTTCGTCCCGGCCGTCCCCGATGAATCATCCAAGATTGCCCGGGGACGATGGACCGCGCCAAGGGCGTGGTCGATTGCCGCATGCAGACGTCAGGCGTCTCGCAAGTGCCGGTTCCCTCGCCAGGAATCATCGTGGCCACGGGAATTCATACCGTTTTGTGATACTAATGTGATAGAAAACGTCGAATACTAAATTGCGAACGTGGGGCGTCGATGCGTGGCGAATTGACGTGCTCGAAGGCAGCATCAACGCGTCGGCAGACGCCGGATGATTTTGCGCCTTCGACTGCCACCGAGCGCCTGCGGCACCTGCGAGGCGGTCGAGGGCCCGCCCACATCGGTCATTCGCCGCCAGCTTCCAAAGGGTTCTGGCACAACCCATCCCAGTGGGTGCCCGAGCGTCAGAGGAAATACGGCTGATGCGACCCGATATCTCGATCGTCCTCGCCCTCCACCGCGAACGTCAATTCCTCGCTCGGTCGCTTCATTCGCTGGTCGAAGCGACACGGTTTGCGTCGCAATCCGGCATCACCATCGAGTTGGTGGCAACGTTGGATCGCGCGGATGCGGATACCACGCGAATTGCGCAGAACTACGATCTCTCGGCATTTGCCCGGTCATTCATCCTTGAGGTGGACCATGGCTCACTGGCACTTTCCCGAAATTCCGGCATCAGCGCCGCACTAGGGCAGTTCATCGCGATCGCCGATGGCGATGACCTGATATCGGTGAACTATTTTGTTGAGATGTTGAATGCCGCGCGATTGCATGGCGCGGAAACGCTGTTATTCCCGGCATTCCTCCTTGCGTTCGGCGATAGGAACCATCTCGCCCAGTACTCGAATCTTGACGGCTACGACGCATTTATTTTCCTGCTGGCGCATCCATTCATTTCGCGAGTCTTCGCGAGCCGAACCATCTTCGAGCGCGTTCCCTATGCACATTTTCCCCTCTCCAGCGGCTATGCCTATGAGGATTGGCATTTCAATGCGGAATGCGCCGCGCGTGGCTACCAATTTGAGACTGTTCCCAACACGGTGTTGTTCTACCGCCAGCGCCAAGAAAGCTTGCTGCGGATATCGGATCGCCAGACAACGCGACAGATTGCACCCTGCACGCTATTCAAGCCCGCGGTCTTCGTGCGCCGTGGTCGACATATTGTTCGACACTTGCGCGACCGCGCCAATCCGGTACTCCACGGGAATCCGGACACATCCGAGTTCGAAAATCCCGTCATCCAGCGGATGCTCCACCACGCCAATCAAATAGAGCCAGCCATCAGACCGATCCATTGCAGGCCAATGGATCACTGGCACAACACGGATGGAATCGATCTTCGAGTTGGACGTGCTTATTTCGCGGCATGTCGCAAGTGCGGAACGCACGACTACCAGGAAGTTTTTGTTCTCCCGTTTCTCTCGCATGGCGGCGCAGAAAAATATTTGTGCAACCTGATGCAGGCACTTTATGAACTCGCCCCGATGCGCCGCATCCTGGTTCTGCTGGGCGAACGACTCGATTCGCCGCATCGCCTGGAGCGGCTGCCGCCAAACGCGTTCGTCCTGGATTTGGCGGAACTATGCGAAGGCTTGGGCGACGACGCGCGAAATCTGATCACCTTGAAACTGATCCAGTCCGTGGCCGGCGAGAGCCGGATCCACCTCAAGCTTTCAGGCTACGATATCTCACTCTTCGACCAATTTTCAGCTCCGCTGGCCTCGCACGAAGTCGTCGTTTACCGCTTCTCCAATACTCGACTTCCGGAAAACGGCGTCTACTATCAGTCGGGCGGGGCAATTGACTTCATGTCCAGGCACAGCGACCGCCTCAGCAAGATCGTCGGCGATAACGAGTCGGTCCTGCGTTCCGACGACGACTCACTCGCGCTGTGGCGTGAAAAGCGATTTTTCCTGCCAGCCCTGCAGGCTCCTCGAATCGGATCTGACGAGCTTTCCCGCCTTCCGCAAAGGTCGCCGCTTACCCGGATCCTTTGGGCTGCCCGCCTGGATATCGAGAAGCGCCCGAGCTTGCTGCCGGTCATTGCGCGAATGCTTGAGGAATTCATGCCTTCCGCCTGCATCGATGTCTACGGTTCAGCAGTACTCAGCAGATTTTCTGTTGAGCAATGGAATGAATTTCACAACTTGATCTATCGCGGCGTGTTCGATTCGTTTGATGAAATCCGGATCGGGGAATACGACGCGTTCCTGTACACGAGCATGTTTGATGGCATGCCCAATGTCGTACTTGAGGCGATAGCCTCGGGGTTGCCCGTCGTCGCACCTGATGTTGGGGCGATCCATGAAATGATCACCGACGGGGTCACCGGGATTCTCATCCCCAACGACATTGATGATGAATCGATGGCTCGCGCTTACGTAGCTGCACTTCAACGTCTTGATGCTTCGCCCGAGTTTCGCGCCGCCCTCGCCGCCGCCGCACTCTCGCGGCTCGAGGCAATGCATGGCCCAAATGCATTCATCGAGAATGTCCGATCCATCTACTTCACGAAGTGCCCTAGCCACGTGGGAGCACATGATGCTTGAGCGCCTTCACTTCGAGCCTGGCGTCATGCGCTACAGGGCAATGGATGCGTCGGAGCACCTCTCCCGCTACCTCTGCGCACGCGATGTTTGCCGGGGCGGTCGGATTCTCGACATAGCGTGCGGTGAGGGCTACGGCGCGTGGCTGATGCACCAATGGGGCGCGAGGCAAGTCATTGGTGTCGACCTCTCGCAGGACGCAATCGATACTGCCAATCGCCTCTTTGGCGCGAACGATATTCGCTTCGAGCAGCGCGACGCGCTTGCACTGGACTCAGGTCCAGATTTCAACGACCGATTCGACGTCATCGTCAGCTTCGAAACCATCGAGCATGTCGATCAGCCACGCAGGCTCCTCGAGGTGATCAGGAACTTGATCACGCCAGATGGGGTTATCTTGGTGAGCTGTCCCAATGGAGCCATTGAGGAACGCTTGGGTCACAATCCATACCACAAGTCGCGATTCTCGATGGAGACATTCCGGGAACTCGCACAGGATGTTCTCGGCGAGGCAAGCCAATGGCTGCTCGGTGTTCCTCATCAAGGATTCGCCGCGTTGCCAATTGATCTTGCGCAACTCCGGAACTCGACCGAGAGCGCCGCCTTGCTTGTGCAGGGCGCAGACCTCCCGATCTCGCCGCACGTATTGCCGGCCGAAGCCCCATGTTCCATTGACCCATCCAGCTGCTCTTATTTCATTGGCGTCTGGGGTAACCGCGATCGCCAGGCGATCGTCATCGCTCCGCAGTCATGGGAATGCTTTCACGCACCCTGGCAGTCGATTGAGTCCAAGAAAGAACATATCGCCATGCTCGAGTCGCGCGTGCGACAAGAGCGCCGATCCGCGCAGATCGATGACGAGCGAGCCAAGGACACCATGCGGAAATTGCGGGAAGAACTGCAACATGCAGACTCACGGCTTGCCCAAGCCGAGCAGGCGTGGAAGGCCCAATTCGCGCAAGCCGAACTGGCGTGGACAACCCAGCGTGCGCAAATGGCTGCAGCTGAGCAGATGACAGCCCTGGATTTGCAAACCGCCACCGCGGAACTGCAGGAGATCAAGCGATCAAGGATCTATCGGCTCGCCCAGCGCTACTACATGCTTTACCGGCGGCAGGATCTGATCGGTCAATGGATGCGCGCCGCGAGGAAGGCCGTCCGCAAGCTGCGGCGGGCATGGCGTGCATGACTAGCCGCACCGCACCCGTTGCGGTGCAGCCCGCAGCGATCAGGGGCGACCTGGCCCTGCGGCGGCCATATCCCTGCGCATCAACTGCACGCAGCAGAAAGCGACAATAACGGTGAGCACGCATGCGGCCACGCGCATCGGCAAGAAACCCGCCACGTTGCGCGATCCATCGCATCCGCTGTGCCCCTCGGCAATCGATGCATTCGCTCGATTCGACGAACTGGCGGAGAGAGAGTCCGCCTAACCAACTATCCGCCTGAGTCCGTCACCATCCAGCAACGCACCTGAAAGCCGCATTCTGTAAGGATTGATCGTCCGCCAAGGTCTTGCACCGTCCAATGAAGTCCGCTAGTCTTTTGTGGGACGCATTGTGGGACACGGTGTCATGGCCAAGGCGATTACCCCAGGCAAGCTGGCAGCCCTGCGCAAGAAGCCGGGCATGCATCGGATCGACCGCGGCCTGTATTTGCGCGTGCGCGGCACCGGCGCATGGTGGGCTTTCCGGTACATGCGGAACGGGCGCCCTGTGGAGCTCGGGCTGGGGCCGCTCGATACCGTGGACCACGCCAAGGCGAACGAGAGAGCCATGCGCATGCGCCTCGAACTGCTGGAGGGGAAAGACCCGAAAGCGGAGCGCACCAAGCGAGACGGCAACGGCGCGACCTTCGCGGACGTCGCCAAGGAGTTGATCGAGGCCAAGTCCGCTGGCTGGCGCAACGCGAAGCACGCGGCGCAGTGGAGCTCCACGCTCGAGACCTACGCCTTGCCCAAGCTGGGCAAGCTGGACGTCGCCAAGATCGAGACCGAGCACGTCCTGGCTGCCCTGCGGCCGATCTGGACCACGAAGCACGAGACAGCCACCCGACTGCGCCAGCGCATCGAGGCCGTCCTGTCGGCTGCCAGCGCTCGCGGGCTGCGATCGGGCGAGAATCCCGCCCGCTGGCGTGGCCACCTCGACCACCTGCTGGCTGCCATCCCCAAGGCGCAGCGGGTCAAGCACCATCCCGCGCTGCCCTGGCGCGAGCTACCGGCGTTCACCACAGAGCTGCGGGCCCAGACCGGCACGGCTGCGCTAGCCCTCGAGCTGCTGGTGCTGACCGCCTGCCGGGCCAACGAGGTCGCCAGCGCCGAGATTCGCGAGTTCGATCTGCAGGCCAAGCTCTGGACGATTCCGGCGACCCGCATGAAGGCCAAGCGCGAGCACCGCGTGCCACTGACACCGCGCGCGCTGGAAATCGTCCAGGAGGCCATGCAGGGGCGCACAAGCGGCTTCCTGTTCGCCGGGCTCAGGGAGGGGCGCCCCATGACTACGGCGGCCCTGTCGCGCGTCCTGATGCGAATGAAGCGCACGGACGTCACCACGCACGGCTTCCGCAGCACGTTCCGCGACTGGGTGGGCGAAGCCACGGCACACAGTGGCGAGGTCGCCGAGCAGGCCCTCGCGCACCAGATCGAAAACAAGGTCGAGGCGGCCTATCGCCGGGGCGACATGCTGGAACGTCGCCGCGTGCTGATGACCGACTGGGAAAACTTCGCCGAGGGCCAGCCGGCCACGGTGACACCGATTCGCCGCGCCAAGCGGTGAAAAACGGACGGCCCGGTGCGCACACACCTGGCCGCCCTTCCACATCCGTCAACAGAGGTGACGAACATGGCAAGCGAAAGTGTAGCAACCACAAATCCCGACGCCGAGCATAGGGTCCCCGACATCGCAGACCTGATCAACACTCTGATGGCCATTCGGCGTCCCGGATCGCTGGAACACATCCAGCGCTGCGGGCAGGCTGCATCTAACTCCTTGATGGCCCTCTGGGGCGGCCTCGAGGCCATCGGCGAGCTGATGGAAATCGCCGGAGACAACAAAGACCTTGAGGTATCTGCGGATGCGATCTTCCGGCTTGGAGGATTGATGCGCATGCTCTCGAGGGCCGGCGACTCGCTCACCCATACACAGGCCAATGCCGACTTCTGGGAACACAACGAGAGCGTCACCGAGGGCGCCAAGGAGCGCGCAGCATGAGCGCCAAAACCGATCGCATCCGCTACGCCTTCGAGCTCGCCGACTATCTCGGCGTCACGCTGGCTGAACTGGTGGGCCCCGAAAACGTGCACAAGCACCCGGCGAACCTCTTTCAGGCACGGGTTCTGGAAGCCATGCAGGAGCTGCCGGAGGAGGATCAAGAGGCGCTCGTCGCAATGGTCGCCGCGCGGCAAGCTGGGATGGTGGCGCCCGCGGAGTTCGATCGCATCCTGCAGCTTCCGCATGCCGAACTCTGGGAGCACATTCGCGCCTGGCACGCGACGCTCACGCCCGAGCAGGCCGAGGCCCTTCGCCGGGTGCCCGAACAGGTGGCCGCATAGACGCCACGCGGTAGAGTCCAAGCATTCGCCGCGGCTAGGCTGGCCAGCCGAACCCCCGAACCTCACGGGCTGCCGCGGCGATCTACTGAGGGCGCGAGGAGGTCGCGCATGCCAAAACCATCCGCAAAGGACTTCCCGCACACCTGGTGGTGGAAGATTCCGCAGATCGAGGCCGCATTGCGCGACCCGAGTACGCCAGCGCACATCCTCGAGGAGTTGCGCGCAATGGAACGCATCGTTACCGAAGACCTCAAGAATGCTCCGGGGGTGAAGCTATACCGCGCCCATGCCGACCTCCTGCGGCAGCTTCCGGCACTGCGGGACGCGAACCTCGAGGAGGCGCTGGACACCGTCCAGACGGTGCGCAGCCATGGGGCCAAGAAAGCTGGCACGAACAACACAGGGCCACGGAAGTCCCGCTACGCTGCAGAGTTCCCCGAGTGGGAGAGCGTCGCGATTGCGACGCTGAGGGCCGACCCGGACGCTGCGAACATCGACATCGCGCGTGAGATCAAGAGGCGCACGAAGACCACGGCAGCGCTCCGCATGATCACGACGTGGTGCGCCGAGAATCAGCGAACGCTGCAGGTCAAGGCCAACACCGGCAATGCCACCCGGTCGCCGCTGTCGATCTAGGGCGCCCTCCACACGCAGCGCAACCTGACGCCGCTACAGCAGGCGCGCCTGGCGCTGGCGGTCGGCAACTACGAGAAGGAGCGCGAGGCGGCGAAGGACAGGCAGCTGGCCAGCCTGAAGCGAGGCGAGTCCGCGCCCGTTCCCGCCAGCAGGCGGGAACGGCATAGCAACGGCGGCGAAGCCCTCGAATACGTCGCCGCCGCCACCGGCGTCCCGGTCCGAACCCTCCAGCGCGCCGCGTTCATCGAGAAGCACGCCGTTCTGTGGGACGCCATGTGGGACGCCTCCCGCAGTGGTCGCTCAGGCCGTTGATAAACCGTCTGTTCTTTCGGCCAATCGGCGGAGTGGGGAGCAGCCTAACTCAGGGGTAAGACGCCCCTTCGTGAGCCGGTCCAGCTTGGAAAGATGCGTGTTTAGCGCGCTTGTCCAGCACGTTTAGCGAGTCGCCAATCCGTGTGAATACTTCTGCATCCGAAGCCCGCGCGCACCGCGCCGGCATCGGAGAGTGGCATGCAAGCAGCGGAACTCTACAGGCGCCCCGACCACATTTCCGGTCCGCGCCTGTTGCGACTACCCGAGGTGCTTTCCGTCACAGGCCTTGGGCGCAGTCAGATTTACACCTTGATGGCCGATGGACGATTCCCGCCAAGCGTCGCGATCACAGCCAAAAGCGTTGGGTGGGTAGAGGCTGAGGTTTTCAACTGGGTCGAATCTAGGATCGCCGCGCGCCGGACGGTCGCGCAGGATTGAGCCTCCAGCTCGATCAGCGCTATGCGCGGTTCGGCACCGCCCGGCTCCGCGACGAGGAGGTTTTGCTCGCGAGCATGGCGAGCGCCGTCTGTCAGTCCGGCGCGCCATCGGCGGAGTTGTATTTCGCGCACGTCGCCGGCTACGTCGCCGGCATGCCGGCGATAGCGCAGTGGGCCATTGCTGCGACCACTGCATGGGCTAACGAACGGGTGGCAGGCCCAACCGGCCAGCGTCGCAAGCCGCGCGTCCAGAGCTTCGATCTGAGCTGGGGCGCCAGTGCGATTCAAGCCGGCCTCGCGCTCTCGTTGTGGGGCGTTGCTGGCAGCAATCAGCCAGCCCACCTCGTTTCGGCGCCAACATGGCGAAAGGTCCGCGACCACGCCCGCGACCTAACGGCCGCAGCCCTCGAGGAGTACACCCACGCCTTGGAATGGTCATGGGGCATCGAGCCAGACCGCCTCCTAGACCTGCGGTGGCAGCAAGCATGCCGCCTTAGGATTTCCCGAAAAGACCCCTGTGCTATAGGTGGGTCGACACTGGCAGAAAGGGCCACGCGATGAGCGTGAAAGCCCCGAAAGCCGGCGCCAAACCCATCCCATTCGTCGTGCAATGGCGCCGGGCGATCTGCGCCGAGGCATCGCCACTCACCAGCACTGAGCGCCTGGTGGCCTTCGCCTTGGCGCAGCACGCGGATGGCAACGGGGGCAGTTGCTTCCCAAGCGTCGAGACCGTCGCCAGGACCGCGGCACTGAAGGAAAGGGCGACGCAGGATGCACTGCGAAGGCTCGACCGCCTGGGGTACTTGTCGCGCACCCCGACCAAGACCGCAGGCCACGCATGGCGCGGCTACGAGTACCGCCTGAAGTTGCCAGAATGTCCGGCACCAGATGCCGCAGCTCATGGGGAAGCAGCGGCACCAGATGCCGGACGTTTCCCCGAAGGTCCGGCATTTCCTGCCTCGAAGGTCCGGCATTTGCCGGCACAAGCTCCGGCACCAGATGCCGATGACTTAGAAAGAGCTTTACCTAGTAGGGAAAGTCAAAAGCACCTAGAAAAAGCTCTTGCGCAGACCGACAAGCGGTCAGCGCCGGAAACGGTGTTCATCCCGTTGCGTGATGGAACCGCGTTCGGAGTCACCGCAGACCTGCTCCGGGAGATCGCGCCGAGCTGGCAAGCGAACGACGCGATTACGCAAATGCGTGAGGCGCGAGGCTGGTGCATCGCCAATCCCAGCAAACGCAAGACGCGCGGTGGCGTCGCCAAGTTCATCCGTGGCTGGCTGACACGTGCCGCGCAGCCACACCAGAAGCAACGGGTCACGTCGGGTGGACGCATTGACCGCCTGCACCAGCAGTTCGACCAAATCGACTACAGCGAAGGCCTCCAGGAGGTGGCCGAACGATGAATGCAGACCCACTTGAAATCGAACGCGAATGCGAAACACACGGCCCCTACACTGGACGCCTTGTTCATGAGCGGACCATTCTGCTCGACAAGCCATTCGGCCCGTTTTACTCAAGCTGTCCAACGTGCGCCGCTGAACACCGGGCACGCGAAGCGGACGCGCAGCGCCGCGAATCAGAGGCGCAGTTGCGTAGAGCCGTCGAGGAGGCTGGAATCCCGCGGCGATTCCAACAGGCGAAGCTCGACGGCTCCAGCACGCCGCAGGTCATCCTCGCAGCCTTCGCCAAGGACTTCGCCAAGCACCGGCAGGAGGGGAGCGGCTTGGTACTGCTGGGCCCGTGCGGCACCGGAAAGACGTTCGCGGCCTGCGGCTTGCTGCTCGAGCTGGTCCGCGCCGGCACCCGCTGCGCCTACGTCACCGCCGAAGGCCTGGGCCGCGAGATTCGCGCGACCTTCAGGCGCGATGCCACGACGACCGAGGGGGATACGTTCGAGTACTTCGCCAGCGTGCCGCTGCTGGTCGTCGACGAGTTGGGGTCGTCCGGCACTGCACACACGGTCAATCTGCTGAACGAGCTGATCGCGGTCCGCTACGAGCAGCAGATCCCGACGGTATTCGTCACCAACGCCAATCGAACCGAACTCGAGGCTTATCTCGGGCAGCGCGCGGCGGACCGGATCGCGGAAACCTGCCGATGGGTGCCGATGACCGGCGCGAGTCGACGCCGATCGCCTGCAATTAGCACCGCGGCAAACAGGAGCGCCCCATGAAGGCCCGCACCGACCTTTACGGCCGCTGCGCGGGCTGCGGGCGCCGACTGAAGCGCAAGTCGACTGTCTGCAGCCAATCGTGCGGAAACATCGCGCGCACTACCCGCAAGCCCACTTACCGCAAGCACACCCACCCAACCACCCCGCAACCACCGCAAGGAGTTCACCCGTGAGCCAGCCATCCCCACGCCAGCAGGCCATCCTCGATGCGCGCGCTGCGCACCAGCAAGCGGCCGATAACGTCGCTCAACTGCAGCAGCGCCTCAGTTCGCTACAGGCCATCACGCAGTCCCCGCGTGACGTCCAGACCCGACTCGACGCCGCGCAGGCTGCCTTCCGCGACGATCTTGGCAAGTGGGCCGCAGCCGGCGCCAAAGGCCTGGCGCCAACCGCACCGGCTGACCTTGCAACGCTGCAAGCCCAATTGGCCGAGTCTCACGTTCAGGCTGAAGCGGCTGCGAGTGCGGCAGCTTCCCTGCGGCCAGAGATCGAGCGCGCCCAGGGAGAGGTCAAGGAGTCTTTCCGTCGCCTTGGGCAAGCCATCCACGAGTTGGTCGCGCACGAATCGCTTCCGCCACTGATCCGGGCCGCGCAAGAGGCTGCGCTGCTCACCAATTCCCTGCGCGAGCAGATCGCAGCGCTAGGGATCGTCGCACCCGAATTCCGCGACCTGCTGCCGGGGCTTACCCGGCTCTCCGGTATGGCGATTGATGCGACCACCTCCACCGCCGTTGGACTGGTGCCGCATGGCGCCGAGGCCAGCCGCGCGCAGTGGCGCGCCGCGCTCACGGCCCTGTTCGAGGGCGAGCCGTTCGCGCTCGGCACTGCACCAGCCTCTCGTTTCACCGCGCCACCGCGCCAGCTCTAAGGAGATCGCCATGCAACTGCGCAAAGCAAACGTTGTCCAGCGCGCGGCTTTCTCGGCTGGCGTCGTACTGGAGCAGCTCAAGAAGCTGCACGTCGATGGGCGCCTCGATGAAGAGGTGGAGCGATCGGGTCCGCTCGCGCAACTCGTCCGCAAGCTGGGCGCCGCTGGCTTCATGGTGAAGGTCGACGGGCACTGGCGGCCGAACTTCGACGAGCCCGCACCCGCTGCGCCCGAGGCATTCGAGAAGCTGCAGGGCCGCGTCCTGGCGTTCGTCGACGCCGCACCGGAAAGCCTGCGCCCGAGCCTCGAGCGATTCCTTACCGGCTGAGTTTGGGCGCTCGCTACGGGTTGGCCAACGGGCGGCCAGCGCGGGCGACGGTGAGCGCCCTCTTTTGTCTCCTTGGCCGGGTGTCCGTAACCCATGCGGCGCCCGGCATTTTTCCAGTTAGTCCCCCATGCACTCCGCCTTCCACATGGGCTGAATCCACCTAAATGGCCGTTTGTGCGGGATGCCGTGAAATCGTCCCACAGGCCGTCCCACAAACACCCCCACTGAATCAACGAAAGGAACCGCCATGGCCAGTCCAGCCGATGAAATCATTGTCCGCCTGACTGCGGATGCCAGTGGCCTGTCCGCAGGCCTCGACGAGGCCGCCGCGCAGGTCACCGCCGCAACGCAGGAGATGGCCACCTCCGCGCGCAGCTTTGCGGACGCCATGGATGAGCTGGCCGCGCAGGAGGATGCACTCAACGCCTCACTCCAAGCCGGCACCATCACCGCCGAAGCCTATGCGACCGCCCTCGCTGAACTGGACGCGCAAACCGAAGCAGTCGGGCGTGCGATGGACACCGCCGCGGAACAGTCCGCAGCCCTCACGGCTGCCCAGGACGCGCAGCTTTCCCGTTGGATGGCCCAGGATGCGGCCATCGCCGCGAACACCGGCGAGCTTGAAGCGAACACTGCGGCGCAGGTCGAAAACGACACCGCGACCGCTGCCAGTACGCGCACCGGCTATGGCTATGTGGGCATGTGGCGAGCCGCTGAGGTCGCCATCACGGCGCTGACGTCCCCCGTAGGCATGCTCGCAGCCGGACTGGCTGAGATCGCCATTGCCGTGGGCTATGACGCGACGATGCAGGATGACCTCACGCGCGCCCTGCTGGCGACCGGCGACGCTGCCGGCGTGACCAATGCGCAACTCGACGAGATGCGCTCCGAACTCGAGGCCAACGGCGCCACGCTGGGCGAAGCCACGCACGCGCTGGCCGACATGGCGAGCTCCGGTCGCTTCGCAGGTCAGGAGCTCCAGACGGCAGCCCAAGCCGCGCTGGACATGGCCACGCTGACCGGCGACAGCATGAAGCAGGCTTCCAGTGCGGTCGAAAGCCTCGCCGAGACGCCGCTGCAGTCCGTGGTGAAGCTCAACGATCAATTCCACTTCCTGACGCAGAGCGAGTACGACGTCATCTACGCACTGGCCGAAGGCGGCAAGACCGCCGAAGCGGCCAAGGCCGCGCTCGATGACCTTGGCAGGACCATGCACGAGCGGGCGCAGCAGGCGGCCGAGGACGTTGGCCCATTCACGCGGCTATGGCACGCATTCGAGGGCGGCCTCGAGCATTCGGCCCAGGGCCTGGGCGATACCGGCGCGTACCTGCTGAACGAGGAGACGCCCTACGAGAAGCGCAAGCGGCTCACGCATGAATACGTGAGCGCGCAGATCGACCTCAGCAACCTGGCCGCCAAGGGCATCGGCCCAGGCAGTCGCGCCTTCGACCTCGAGGAGAAGCACCTCCAGTCGCTGGAAACGCGGCTCAAGGCGCTGCATGCCGAGATGGCCAAGGCATCCGCCGACCTGCACCCGGCAGCGGCGATCAATTACCACGGCATCGGCGACCACGCGCCTGCGCTGCACGCCATCCACCATGCCGCACACGTCACCCACATCGCCGAGAGGGCAGCAAACCTGCACGACGCCACCATGACGTCATGGCTTCCGCCATCGGTCGCCACGGAGGTGGCCCGTATCCAGCAACGCCAAGTCGAGGAAGCCCTGGCGGTGACGCGCACAACCGACCAGGCACACGCCGCGCACCACGTCGCCATGCTGGACACGCAGCGGCAACACGTCCAGGCGATGGCCAGCATCGGTGTCATTTCATCGACCGACGCCATTGCCCGCGAGCAGTCCCTGGCGGATGCGATCTATCAGATCAAGGTGGCCGAGCTTGAGAAGGAGAAGGCTCTCGCACTTGGGAAGCCCGCTCTGCAGGCGCAGATCAATAGCGAACTGCAGCGCGCAGCCGACTCGCACGCCGCTGCCATGCAGTCACTTGCCGACAAGTCCGCCGCCGTGCAGGTGAAGGCATCGGAAAGCGTCATCCAGCCGACGCTCTCCGCCTTCTCGCAGATCACGACCGGCTTTGTGGAAGGGACGCTTACCCGCCAGCAGGCGGAATTGCGACTCGGTGACGCCATCGTGGCCGAGACGATCAATGCCGGCGTGCAGGCACTTGCCCACCATCTGGCCATCGAGGATGCGAAAACGCTCGCCACAGCCGAAGGGACCGCCGAACGCCTCGCACTGCACGTCTGGGCCGAGGCGCAGGCGGCTGCCATCCACGCCCTGCATGCAGTCGAATGGATCGTGACCGAAGCGGCGAAGGCGGCTGCATCGGCCTTTACCGCCCTCGCAGGGATTCCGGTCGTGGGCCCGGCACTGGCCGTGGCTGCATCCGTTGCAGCGGGTGCGGAAGTGCTCTCACTCGTCGGCAAGGTTGCGAGCGCCGAGGGCGGCTGGGATCGCGTGCCGTATGACGGTGCACCGGCGATCCTGCACAAGGACGAGATGGTGCTGCCCGCCGAGCTGGCCGAGGGGGTGCGCAACATGGCTGGCGGTGCAGGTGGTGGCGAGACACACGTCCACATCCACGCAATGGACAGCCAGAGCTTCGGCGACTTCCTGCGCCGCAACCCAGCCGCGCTGCTCAATGCCCTTGGGCACGCCCAACGTACCGGACACGGCGCCTAGGAGGCATGCCATGACACCCGATGAAGTGACCGAGCTGCGCGACGCCATGGCCGCGCTGATCCTGCCGCACGTCCAGGGCACGCAGCGCGTACTCGCCGACGCTATGGGGCGGCTGCAGGCACTTGAACTGCTGGCGATGGCGACGGCTCAGAGCAGCCCCCAGCCGGACGCGGTACTGGCGGCGTTCGCGCGCAACGCCGAGACCGTCCTGCGCAGTCTGGAGACGTCCCGGAACGATGGAACCGCACCTTTTCTGGATGCGCTCCGCGGCCACGCGCTGCGCATGCAGTTGGCACTCGAGAAGCCCGGAGGCCCCGGATGACCACCAAGCCAAGCAAGCCAACGCTTGCCGGACGCTGGCAGAAGGGCCAGAGCGGCAACCCGGCTGGCCGCAAGAAGGGCATTCCGAACCCGCAGGCCCGACTACGCAAAATGATCGACGTCGAGGCGCTGGTGGCGAAGCTGCATGAGACGGCCATGAAGGGCAACACACGCGCTGCCGAGCTGCTGCTCGATCGCGCGCTGCCAACCCTGCGGCCGGTCGCCGAGCCGGTCGAACTGCCGGGCCTCAAGGACGCCGCCACATTGACCGCCAAGGCTGAGCGCATCGTGGAACTGGCCGCCGAGGGCAAGGTATCGCCTGACGTCGCCACGGCGCTACTGAGTGCCATCGGCACGCTGGCCAAGGCCACGGAAATCGACGAACTGAAGCGCCGCATCGATGCGCTGGAGGCAGAGCATGAATCGACTGAGTGAGCGCGTGCAGCGCCTTGAGCAGCATGTGCGACCTGGCACGCTGGCACCCATCACGGCGGCTGAAATGATGGGCCTCGATGACTGCGCGTTGCTTCGGTACGCGATCCGAGGGGTGAAGCGCGACATAGCGGCAGGCACTGGCTCCCAGCCCCTCGCGGCGAATTGCCAAGTAGAACTTGGCGTGACCAACAACCACGAGCTGCTGGCGCTCCTGCAAGGCTGGCTGGCTGAAACCGAGGGGCGCACATCGGGAGACGGACAATGAACAGCCTACGTGATCGGGTCGCGAATCTGGAAGCGCGCACCCGCAAGTGCACCGAAAAGGAATGGCGGGAACTCTGCGAACGCTCGGGCCTGACGCCGGAGCGGATGCGCACAGTGATCCAGACCGCGCTCGAGGAGGTCGGCCCGGACGACCCGAGCGCGCCCATGTTCCGCGACGCCCTGAAGCAGCTGGAGGAAGCCGATGCGACTGGCTGACCGCATCGCGCGCCTGGAGCGCACCATGCAGCCGGAGGATGCCTACCGGCTGCTGGTCATCCCCGACGACGCAGACGCCGAGGCAGCGCGCACCGAGTACCGCCAGCGCACCGGCTACCGCGGGCTGCTGATCGTACTCACGGAGACGGATGCGAGGCTGTAGGGAAACTACCCAGCCGGGAACTGCTTGAGTTCACCCTCGACATACTTGTTGAAGCGCAACATTGACTTCGTGGCGTCCGGCTGGCAGCCGAGGAAGTTGTTGCATCCCATCGTCGCGTTGATGCTGTAGCCACCGCTTGGCACAGGCGTCTTGCTGACCGAGCAAGCTAAGTCAACAGACGCTGAGTCTTTCGAGTTGAACGTCTGCAGGAATGAGTCCGTATAGGTCTCGATCTTCATTCCACAGTTGCTGGTCACCCAGTTCCGCGCTGCAGCCCAAGCGGCTTCGCATTGCTTCTTGCCATGACAAACCGGCGTTGTTGCAGCGATCTCGGCTTGCTGCTGCGGCGTTGCGATCGGAATGCAGCCGCCGAGCATGAGGAGCGTCCCCGCGGCCACAGTTGCAGCCAACGCCTGCATGATGCGCTTCATGTGCCTTCCCCTGTTGTCCTGGCCGGAGGATAGGGGCGCACGCGCGCCTCGGCGCATACGATTTCGGCAGCTCCCGGAATTTCCCGAGGGCTGCCCTATGGGACGGCTTGTGGGATAAATCCTGAAAGCGCGCCGAAACTGTCTAATTATCAGCAACTTGCGCTCTTGGACTGGCGGAGAGAGAGGGATTCGAACCCGGCGGGGACATTTTAGAAATCAATAACTTACTGACTTCATTAATATTTTTGTCCCCTCGAGTCCCCTCCGCCCCCCGGATTTGGCAGTAGATTTGGCAATAGAACTTCTTCGGCAGACGACGGGGGCAGAGCGTACGGGCAATGATCGATCTGTTCCGTTATGTCGGTTCTTGTTCGTAACTACCTTCACTATGTATCAGCAAGAGCGGGTGTGCCGGAACTCGTGCTTGTGCTCCGGCATTCAACCGGCTACAAAGCAATTGTTCTTGGGGAGTAGCCGCCCGGCCTGACCGGGTCGTACGTCAACACACTTGGGCTCACGCCCATGGCGTACGGGGCTTTCGAGCATGGCGAGACCAACGGCAGGACCTCTGGCTGGAGCGGAGGAGCGTCCGGCCGTGGTCAATCGCCGCTCAGCCCGGAGTCTCCATGGAAGCTTTCCTGATTTCCCTTTCGACCGTTGCGATCGCCGAGATGGGCGACCGCACCCAGCTGCTCGCCCTCGTCCTCGCCGCCCAGTACCGCCGCCCCTGGCCCATCGTCGCCGGCGTCCTGTGCGCCACGCTGGCCAATCACGCCCTGGCAGGCTTCATCGGCAACCATTTTGGCCGGTCCCTGACTCCGGGACGGCTGGATCTGGTGGTCGGCCTCAGCATGATCGGCATGGCACTCTGGACGCTGAAGCCCGACAAACTCGACGACGAGGGCGGACAGAAACGCCGTGCGAGTGCGTTCGTGGCAACCTGCATCGCCTTCTTCATCGCTGAAATCGGCGACAAGACGCAGATTGCAACCGTCGCACTAGGCGCGGCCTATCCGAACTTGGCAGCGGTCGTCTCGGGTACGACGCTCGGCATGCTGGCGGCCAACGTACCGGTCATCTTCCTCGGCAATGCCTTCTCGAGCCGACTGCCGCTCAAGGCGATTCACATTGCAGCAAGCCTGCTGTTCTTGGGTCTCGGCATCCTGTTTGTTTGGCGCGCCTTCCACCACCCGTAAGCGGGCGCCGCACCATGCAGTATTCTCTCGGATAATGGAAAGACAATCTCTTGCCGTTGGCGCTCTGCCGGCCTTGTGCTCGGCATTTCTGTTTGGCGTCACGACTCCGCTTGCCAAGGCCCTGTTGGTCTCCGCTCACCCACTGGTGACCGCTGGCCTCCTCTACCTCGGCAGCGGGCTGGGCTTGACCCTGTGGATTCTCGTGCAGGACCGCGGCCGATTCTCCATGGGCGTGCCGAGATCAGACTGGCCGTGGTTGGCCGGTACTGTCATGTGCGGCGGCGTGGCAGCGCCGGCGCTTCTCATGTACGGACTCGCGCAAGCGGATGCGGCAACGGCCGCCCTGCTATTGAACCTTGAAGTCGTGTTCACGGCGCTGATCGCCTGGATTGCGTTCACGGAAGCGACCAGTCGGCGAGTTGTCGCGGGATTCGTCGCGATTTTCGTTGGCAGTGTGCTCCTTGTGCTCCCCGGGCAGAGTCTCCGGCCGACTCCCGTAGGGTCACTTGCTGCCATTGCAGGCGCCTGCCTGTTCTGGGCGGTCGATAACAATCTGACGCGAAGAATCTCCGCGGGGGATGCGCGCGGCATCGCGGCAATCAAGGGCTTGGCCGCGGGGGTCGGCAACACTGCATTGGCCTTGGCGATGGGCGCCGCGCTTCCACGCGCGACACTCACCGCAGACGCACTCGGACTCGGCTTCCTCGGGTACGGAGTTAGTCTTGTGCTGTTCGTCTATTCCTTGCGCAACATCGGCACAGCACGAACCGGCGCCTATTTTGCCACCGCACCATTCATAGGCAGCGCGCTGGCGATTGCGCTATATGGGCAGGGCGGCGGAATGGCCTTCTGGGAAGCGGCAGCCTTCATGGTGCTCGGGGTATGGCTGCACCTTACCGAGCACCACGCCCACGAGCACGGTCACGAAGCCCTGACCCACAATCATGCGCACGTGCACGATGAACATCACCAACACGAACATGGCGCCACTTGGGACGGCTCAGAGCCCCATTCGCACGAGCATCGGCACGAGCCGCTGCGCCACAGTCACCCGCACTTCCCAGACATACACCATCAGCACGCGCACTGAAGGTCGCCCCTCAGTGGCGAGTCCATCACACAACGTGATCGGGTTCGAGCGCGCAATCGACGTGCTCGTCCACCTCGACCTGGATGGTGACATGCCCGATTCCGAAGCGCGCATCGAGTTCCTGCGCCCATTCCGCCAGCACCCTATCGCCCGGATGCCCGGAGGGGACCAGACAGTGACACGTGAGTGCCGTCTCTGTCGTACTCATGGGCCACACGTGTAGGTCGTGCACCGCCTTGACGCCGGCTCGCCCTTCAAGGTAGCCACGAACCGCATCCATTGGCACGCCTTGCGGGACAGCGTCCATGGACAATCCCAATGAGTCGCGCAGCAAGGACCACGTGCCGACGAGGATGACGCCCGCAATCGCCAGGCTCACGATCGCGTCCAGCCTGACCCAGCCGGTGACCAGGATAACACCCGCCGCGATAACGACACCGGCCGAAATGAGCGCGTCATAGGCCATGTGCAGGAAGGCCGCGCGCAAGTTGACGTCGCGATCTCGTCCGGAAGCAAACAACCAGGCGGTCACACCATTGAGCACAATGCCAATGGCGGCCACGACCATGACCGTGGAACCCGCCACCGGCACCGGCTCAATGAGGCGGCGCACGCCCTCGACGACGATGGCGCCGACGGACACCAGCAGGAGGACGGCGTTGCCGAGCGCAGCGACGATCGTTCCGCGCCGAAGACCGTAGGTGTACTTCGAGCTAGGTGGCCGTCGCGCGAGGACCGCCGCAACCCAGGCCATCACCAACCCGAAGACATCCCCGAGGTTGTGGCCCGCGTCGGCCAACAAGGCCATCGAGTGCGCCAGGAAGCCATAGATCGCCTCGATGACCACGAACCCCAGATTAAGGGAGATACCGATCGCGAATGCCGCCCCAAAGTCCTTCGGGGCGTGCGAGTGGGCGGTCGCACGTCCGCTGCTGCCATGGCCGTGGTGATGGCCATGATCATGATCGTGGTCGTGGTCGTGGTCGTGGTCGTGGTCGTGCGTGTGTTGGCTCATGGCAATGGAAGTTCCTGCAGTGAACCGCGCGGCTACTTCTTCAGGTACTGGTGGACGATATCCACCAGCTCTTCCGCTGCTTCCGTCCGCGGATCGTCACGACGCGCCTCGGGGTCGACCATGTGTTCCCGGATGTGATCCTCGATCACCTCGGCAATGAACCCGTCCAAGGCCCCGCGGCAGGAGGTGGCCTGCTGCAGGACGCCGGCGCACTCCTCGTCCGCCGCCACGGCCCGTTCGATGGCCTCGACCTGGCCGCGGATCCGGCGCAGACGCACCAGCAGTTTGGTCTTCTCTTTCGACACATGGCCCATAGGGACGATTCCGCGCTTGCAGCGATAGTAAGGGGGGGTATATATTATTGCCATTCGGGGACCTTGTCCTGCGAAGGCGCTCGAACGTTTGCGAATTCAGGAGGCTGAACACCCGTATGGACCCTCACCCTAGGACGACCAAGGCCTGCGGCCGGCGCCTGGCGCCTGCATGCCGCGGGATCAGTGACCAGATGGGTCCCAACCAGATCAATCGCGAAGACGGCAAGCGACGCGTCGTCGTGACCGCCAACGTGCGCGGACGAGACCTGGGCGGCTTCGTGCAGGAGCTTCGCCAGCGCATCGACGATCAGGTCAAGCCAGCGCCCGGATACTGGATCGGCTACGGCGGAACCTTCCAGCAGCTCATTTCAGCGAGCCAACGGCTGACCATCGTCGTACCGGTGACGCTAGCCGTGATCTTCGGATTGCTGTTCATGGCCTTCGGATCCGTCCGCGACGCATTGATCGTGTTCAGCGGCGTACCTCTCGCACTCACCGGCGGCGTGGTCGCCCTGCTGTTGCGGGGTATTCCGTTCTCGATTTCCGCCGGCGTCGGCTTCATCGCCCTCTCCGGCGTGGCCGTCCTGAACGGTCTCGTGATGATTGCCTTCATTAACACGCTCCGCAAGAACGGGCGTCCCCTCGACGACGCCATCGTCATTGGTGCCCTCGGTCGATTGCGCCCCGTGCTGATGACAGCGCTCGTGGCCTCGCTGGGTTTCATCCCGATGGCCTTCAATGTCGGGGCCGGATCCGAAGTGCAGCGGCCCCTGGCGACGGTGGTCATCGGTGGCATCATCTCCTCGACCGTGCTGACGTTGTTGGTGTTGCCGGCGCTCTACCGCCTGGCCTATCGACTCCGAGTGCCCAATGCGCTGTCGGGACCTCAAGGATCGTAGGGAGATCCTGGAGTGAGCCTCGCGCCGACTCGACCGACGGTTGCCATGTTTCGCATCGCGAACATGGATTGCGCCTCGGAAGAGGCCGAGATCCGCCATGCGCTGGAGGGTATGCAGGGGATCGAGAGCCTGCGATTCCAGTTGGCCGCGCGGACCCTCACGGTCACGGCAGCCGCCGCGGACATAGAAGCCGTGGAGGCAGCCATACGGGCCGCGGGCTTCGATCCACAGCCCACTGATAGCCAACCCACGACCGAACACGTGCCGGGAGCCCTCGGTGGTACTGCGCTGGTCCGCCCGGTCGTCGCGCTGGTCCTAGCGGCTAGTGCGGAACTGGCGTCCCTCCTGGCCAGCGCTGCCTTGCCCACTCGCGTTGTGGTCATGGCGCTGGCAGCCGCTGCGATCGCCCTCGCCGGATTCGAGACCTATCGCAAGGGAATATCAGCACTGCGCCATGCCCGGCCGACGATCAATGCCCTGATGAGCGTGGCCGTGACCGGCGCCTTCGTCATCGGTCAGTGGCCGGAGGCCGCGATGGTGATGGCGCTGTACGCGATCGCCGAACTGATCGAGGCGCGGTCGCTCGATCGGGCGCGCAACGCCATTCGCGGCCTGCTCGACCTGGCCCCACAACGGGCCGAAGTCCGCGAGCCTGATGGAGCCTGGACGGAGCGGCTTGCCACCGCCGTGCCAATCGGGGCCACCGTGCGCGTACGACCCGGCGCGCGCATCGCGCTCGATGGCCTCATCACCGGGGGCACGAGTGCCGTGAACCAGGCGCCCGTCACCGGCGAGAGCATCCCCGTCGACAAGTCCGCCGGCGATCCGGTTTTCGCAGGCACCATCAACCAGACCGGCGAACTCGAATTCCAGGTCACGGCCACCGCTGCCAACACCACCCTGGCGCGAATCATCCAGGCCGTGGAATCGGCCCAGGGCTCGCGCGCTCCGACCCAGCGCTTCGTCGACCAGTTCGCGGCCTTGTATACGCCCGCCGTCCTGCTGATGGCTCTTGCCGTTGCGGTGACGTGCCCGTGGCTTCTCGGTTGGACCTGGATGCAGTCGTTCTATAAGGCATTGGTACTGCTCGTCATCGGCTGCCCCTGTGCGCTGGTCATCTCGACGCCGGTCGCCGTCGTGAGCGCCCTCGCCAGCGCCGCTCGACGCGGCATCCTCATCAAGGGCGGCGCGTACCTGGAATCAGCCCGACGCATCCGCGTCGTCGCACTCGATAAGACGGGTACCCTCACCGAGGGCAAGCCGCAATTGCTCGACGTCGAGGTCCTGCTCGGCGAGCCCGAAGACGTCGCGAGCGACGCGGCCAGCCTTGCGGCTCGTTCCGACCATCCGGTGGCGCGTGCTATCGCGTGCGGGCTTGGGCGCACCCCACACCCAGTCGCCAACTTCAAGGCACTTCCCGGTCGTGGCATCGAGGGCACGGTCGGCGAGCATACGTTCGTGCTCGCAAGTCACCGTCTGATCGAGGAGATGAACCTGTGCAGCGATGCGCTGGAATCCAAACTCCGTGCGCACGAGGAGCGGGGACGTACCACGACGCTCCTGGCCTCCTCTCAGGCCGTACTTGGTCTCTTTGCGGTCGCCGACGCGATCAAGCCGAGCTCGCGCGAAGCCATCGCCGCATTACATGACCTTGGTATCCGCACGGTCATGCTGACCGGCGACAACCAGCGTACGGCCGACAGCATCGCGCATGAAGCCGGCGTCGATGAGGCGCGCGGAAGCCTGCTGCCCGCCGACAAGCTCCAGGCCATTGGTGACCTCAAGGCTCAAAGTGGTGTGGTCGCGATGGTCGGAGATGGCATCAACGACGCACCGGCGCTGGTACGCGCGGACATTGGCATCGCCATGGGAGCCGCGGGTACCGACGCTGCCGTCGAGGCCGCAGACGTCGTCGTGATGAATGATGACTTGCGCCGCATCCCGGAACTCATTCGCCTGTCCAAACGCACCCAGGCGATCCTGGTCCAAAACATCACTTTGGCTCTCGGGGTCAAAGCCGTGTTCCTCGGACTCGCGCTGTTTGCCGGGGCAACGATGTGGATGGCCGTCTTTGCCGACATGGGCGCGAGCCTCCTGGTGGTTGCCAACGGACTGCGGTTGCTACGCGCCGCCGCGGAACCGTCCGACGCCCGTTCGCCGTAGATCATTCAGGTACTGCGGCGCGTCAGGCGGTCTTGGCGCTTGAAGGCTATTCCCGTCCACGCAGCGACTGCGACTTCTTAGGTGGAACCCCTGACTTGACCCCGTAGCCGCTACAGGTGCTATGTTCAATCCGTCGCGCGACACGAATTGGCTCGCTTCGATGGAGACCGCCATCATGCTGACCACTGAACTTCAAACTATTCATCCAGCCCGCGTGGCGCTTTGTATGCTCGCGCTGTGCCTGTACTCGGTAGCGCAAGCCGCTGCACCCGGCGCCACCGAACCGACGACGACGGCCCAGTTGCAGCAGCAGACCGACGAGCTCACCAAGCAGCTGGCGCAGGTTCAAACTGCAGCGGATCCTGCGGCCAGGCAGCAGGCCATGCAACGACACTGGTCGATGATGCTGGAGCACATGCGCAACGCCCGCATGATGCCCGGCATGACTGCAAACGGAAACGTCGACTGGATGATGGTGGATCCGAACATGATGGGCTCGCGGGGCACTGCCGGTCGCGGCTGGATGGGGCACGGCATGATGGGCATGGGAAAGATGGGCCCGAGAATGATGGGTCCTGGAATGATGGGCACCGATCAGGGCTGGTGGGCCATGCCGCCGGGCATGCCGTCGGATCAATACCGACGCCAGATGCAGGGCATGATGCAACAGATGCACCAGCAGGTGGCCGCGATTGCCGCGGAGAAGGATCCGGCCAAGCGGCTGGCCCTGATCCGGGATCACTACGAAACCATGTACCGCGGCATGCAGTCCATGCGCGGCATGGGCTGGATGTGGGCAACCAACGCAGCGGCCGCGTTGCCGGACTCGCAGTCCTCCGGTGCGCAGCTGGTGGCCAAGTACTGCTCGCAATGCCACGCCGCACCATCGCCAGCTGTACACACCAACACTGAGTGGAGCGCGGTCACCTCGCGCATGCGCGATCACATTCACGATCTGTCGGGCAGCTCGATGCCGGGCCTGAAAACACCGAGCGCCGCAGAACTCGACGCGATCACCGACTACCTCGGAAAGCACGCCGCCACGGCGCATTGATCAACACGACGGGAGGCCTGCGATGTCCTACTATCTAGCCAAGACGGTGACGCAAGATTTCGAGGCGGTGATCCAGCGGGTGACCGCCGCGTTGAAACAGGAGGGCTTCGGAATCCTGACCGATATCGATGTGCAGGCGACCCTCAAGACCAAGATCGGCGCCGACATGCAGAGATACCGGATCCTCGGGGCCTGCAATCCAACCTTCGCGCACCAGGCCCTGCAATTCGAAGACAAGTTGGGTGTCCTGTTGCCGTGCAATGTCATCGTGCGCGAACAGGGGCTCGGCCAGATCGAGGTTGCCGCCGTCGATCCCGTGGCATCGTTGGGACGAGTTGGCAATGCCCGACTGACCAGCGTGGCCGACGAGGTGCGCGTCCGCCTGCAGCGGGTGATCGACAGCCTTTAAGGAAGCTCGCGGTCGTCGTGCCGCAGAGGAATCCGCGGCGGAGTCCGCCGCCGGGGCCACCCCGGGTCGAGTCCCCGTACTCACTTTCGCGACCGAAAACTCGCCGCGATTGACTTTGATCTATATTTCAATAATATTTGAAGTATGAATGAGAGCACCGCCGTCTTTGCCTTGTCAGCCCTGGCGCACGAAGCGCGCCTGAAGGTCTTCCGCACGCTTGTCGGGTCCGGCCCGACCGGTATGACGCCCAGCGCCCTGTCCGCCGCCTTGGATATCCCGGCGACGACGCTCTCATTCCACCTCAAAGAGCTGGTCCACGCCGATCTGGTCACAGTCGAGCGTCAGGGCCGGAACCTGCATTACCGACCCGCCCTCGCACATATGAATGCGTTGCTCGGCTACCTCACCGATCACTGCTGCCAGGGTCAGGCCTGCATACCGTCCGTCCGGAAACGCCGGGCCACCTGCTAATTGGAGCCATCACCATGAAACGATTCCATGTTCACCTGCACGTCGCCGACCTCGACAAGAGCATCGGCTTCTACTCGAAGCTGTTCGCCGCCGATCCGGTCCGCGTCGAAAGCGACTATGCCAAGTGGATGATCGAGGACCCGCGCATCAACTTCGCGATCTCCACGCGCGCGTCCAAGCCCGGCATCGATCACCTGGGATTTCAGACCGACGACCCCGAGGAACTCGCCGCCCTCAAGGCACGCGCCGAGGCCGCCGACATGGCCCTGAGCGACGAGGGCGAAGCGACCTGCTGCTACGCCCGGAGCGAGAAGCACTGGATCACCGACCCCCAAGGCATCGCGTGGGAGCACTTCCACACCCTGGGCAGCATCCCCGTGTTCAGCGAGGCCCAGAAGCCTGATGCAGCGACGGCGGCATGCTGCTCACCTGCTGAGGCGATGCCGGCCACCGCGACCGAAAGCTCGGCCTGCTGCACACCGACCTCTCGCGGCAAGCCAGTCGGCATTCCGGTGAAATCGGCCAGTTCCTGCTGCTGAGCCGCCATGGAAGCCAAAACCTACAACGTGCTGTTCATCTGCACGGGAAACTCCGCGCGGTCGATCATTGCCGAAGGTCTGATGAACCAGCTCGGCAAAGGGCGCTTCAAGGCCTACTCGGCTGGCAGCCACCCGAAAGGCGAAGTGCATCCCCTCGCCCTCCATGTGCTCGGCAAGAACGACATCGACGTCTCGGGCTTCCGCAGCAAGAGCTGGGATGAGTTCGGGCAGCCGAACAGTCCCGCGTTCGACTTTGTCTTTACCGTCTGCGACAAGGCCGCCGGCGAAGTGTGCCCGGCGTGGCCAGGGCAACCCATCACCGCGCACTGGGGCATGCCGGACCCTGCCGCGGTCCAAGGCAACGCGTTCGCGCAGGAGTCGGCCTTTCTCGAAACGATGGTTCACATGCGCCGCCGCATTCAACTCTTCCTGGCCCTGCCTCTGACGAGCCTGGATCGCATGGCGATCCAGCGCGAAGTACGCGATATCGGAACCCGCTGAACCATGACGACCCATGTTTTGATCCTTTGCACCCACAACTCGGCCCGCAGCGTGCTTAGCGAAGGAATGCTCAACCACCTCGCCCGCAAGCTCGGCAAGGACGTCCAGGCCCACAGCGCCGGCAGCGCCCCGAGCGGGCGTATCAACGCTTTCGCGATTGAAGCACTGAAGGGGGCCGGCATCGACACGAGTACCTACCGCAGCAAGAGCTGGGATGAATTCACGGGTGACGGGGCGCCTCCCCTGTCGATCGTCATCACGGTGTGCGACAGCGCCGCGGCCGAAACCTGTCCCGTGTTCTTCGGCGGCCCCGGAAAGCAACCCGTCAAGGTGCATTGGGGCTACCCGGATCCGTCCAACGCCGAGGGTGGTGATGCCGGCAAACGTCGGGCGTTCGAGCTGACTCGCCAGGCCATCGGCTACCGCATGCTGCAACTGCTCGCGCTGCCGCTCCACTCCATGGACTCCCAAGCGCTGAACGCTGCGCTCACCGACATAGGCAAGAGCTGACCGATGAACACCACCACCCTCGCCGCTCCCCTTGCGGCGCCTGCCCCCATGAGCGTCTTCGAGCGCTACCTGACCGTTTGGGTATTTCTCTGCATCGTCGTCGGCATTGGCCTGGGCCAGTGGCTGCCGGGACCGTTCCATGCGATCGGCCAAATGGAGATCGCCAAGGTCAACATCCCAGTGGGCCTCCTGATCTGGGTGATGATCATCCCGATGCTGCTGAAGATCGACTTCGGCGCCTTGCATCAGGTGAAGCAGCATTGGCGCGGCATTGGGGTCACGCTGTTCGTAAACTGGGCAGTCAAGCCGTTCTCGATGGCGTTACTCGGCTGGATCTTCGTCAGGCATGTGTTCGCCGGATATCTGCCGGCTGGCCAGCTCGACAGCTACATCGCGGGCCTCATCCTGCTGGCCGCCGCGCCCTGCACCGCCATGGTGTTCGTGTGGAGCCGGCTCACGAACGGCCATCCGCTCTTCACGCTGACCCAGGTCGCTCTGAACGACACCATCATGGTGTTCGCGTTCGCGCCGATCGTGGCGCTGTTGCTCGGGCTCTCGTCGATCACCGTTCCGTGGGACACGCTCCTCACGTCGGTTGTTCTCTACCTCGTGATTCCCGTCGTAATTGCCCAGGTTCTCCGCAAGGCGCTTCTGGCGCAAGGCGGCCAGACCACTTTCGATCGGGCACTGGAGATCATTGGCCCCTGGTCGATCACAGCGCTGCTGGCGACACTCGTCCTGCTCTTCGCATTCCAGGGCGAGGCCATCATCAAGCAGCCCCTGATCATCGCGATGCTCGCGGTGCCGATCCTCATTCAGGTGTTCTTCAACTCGGCACTCGCGTACTGGCTCAACCGACGCCTCGGCGAATCCCACAGCGTCGCCTGCCCGTCCGCCTTGATTGGCGCGAGTAATTTCTTCGAGCTGGCCGTCGCTGCCGCGATCAGCCTGTTCGGGTTCGAGTCCGGCGCGGCACTCGCAACGGTCGTCGGCGTGCTCATCGAAGTGCCGGTCATGCTCCTGGTCGTAAGGATCGTCAACCGCAGCAAGGGCTGGTACGAGCAAGGCGCCCCGGCGGCCACCACCTCGGGGCGGCCATCATGAGCAGCCCTTCGGTCACGATCTATCACAATCCGGCGTGCGGAACGTCCCGCAACACGCTGGCGCTGATCCGCAATGCGGGCATCGAGCCGACCGTGATCGAGTATCTGAAGACCCCGCCGGACCGCTCCACGCTGGAATCCTTGATTGCCCGGATGAATATCCCGGTACGCGCCCTGCTGCGCGAGAAGGGAACGCCGTTCGCGGAACTGGATCTTGGCGCTACTCACTGGACCGATGCGCAGCTGATCGACTTCATGCTCGCGCATCCGATCCTGATCAACCGACCGATTGTCGTGACCCCCTGGGGCGTGAAGCTGTGCCGGCCCTCCGAGGCGGTGCTGGATATTCTGCCGGTGCCCCAGAAGGCGCCGTTTGCGAAGGAAGATGGCGAAATCGTGATTGCCGCCAATGGTGAACGCGTGCGCTGAGCGGAGTTTCACGGATAGCTGCGGCTTGCGCTCGCGAGTAGGGTCGAGGCAGGCCTCATCGGCGACGGCCGAGGCCAACGAATTCGATTAGGAGATACAAGATGACCACCATCCAAGTGTTTGATCCGGCCCTGTGCTGCAGTACGGGTGTGTGTGGCACCGACGTTGACCAGGCGCTCGTCACTTTCTCCGCGGACGCTGCCTGGGCGAAGGAGCAGGGCGCCACGATCGAGCGCTTCAACCTGGCCCAGCAGCCCCTCGTCTTCGCCCAGATGCCACCGGTGAAGGCCTTCCTCGAGCGCTCGGGCGAAGAGGCGCTGCCCCTGATCCTCGTGGATGGGCAGGTCGCTCTCGCCGGCCGCTACCCGAGCCGCGTGGAGCTCGGCCGCTGGGCGGGGATTGCTGCGCCGGCAGAGGCGGCGAAGAAGGCGTCCAGTTGCTGTGGTGGCGGTCGCTGCTGAGCCAAAGCGCGTGAGGTTCCTCGATCACACGCCGCGATTCCTGTTCTTCACCGGCAAGGGCGGCGTCGGCAAGACCTCCATTGCCTGTGCGACCTCCATTCACCTTGCGGCCGCCGGGCGTCGGGTTCTGCTCGTCAGTACCGACCCCGCCTCCAATGTGGGTCAGGTCTTTGGTGTAACCATCGGCAATCGGGTGACCGCCATTCCAGCGGTGGACCGGCTCTGGACACTGGAAATCGACCCCCAGGCCGCCGCGCAGGCCTACCGGGACCGGATTGTCGGCCCCGTCCGAGGCGTCCTGCCGGACACCGTGGTCAAGGGTATCGAGGAGCAACTCTCGGGTGCCTGCACGACGGAGATCGCGGCGTTCGATGAGTTCACGGCGCTGCTCACGGACGGCAACCTGACGGCCGGCTACGATCACGTCATCTTCGACACCGCCCCGACCGGGCACACGATCCGGCTGCTGCAATTGCCGGGCGCCTGGACCGGGTTTCTGGAGGCCGGAAAGGGCGACGCCTCGTGCCTGGGTCCGCTCGCCGGGCTTGAGAAGCAGCGCGCGCAGTACAAATCGGCGGTCGAAGCGCTCGCCGACCCGGTGCGCACCCGGCTGGTCCTGGTCGCACGTCCCCAGCTGGCCACCCTTCGGGAGGCTGCCCGAACGCACACGGAACTCGCGGAGATCGGGCTGTCGCAGCAATTCCTGGTCATCAACGGCGTCCTGCCGCGCACAGAGACCGATGGCGATCCATTGGCTGCGGCCATCTGGGACCGCGAACAGGCCGCCCTTGCCGCCGTCCCGGCAGCGCTTCGAGCGCTGCCGCAGGACGTGATTCCGCTGAAGGGCTTCAACCTCGTCGGTCTTGATGCACTGCGACACCTACTCACTGACGAGACCCCTTCCACGAACATCGCCGAGAGCGTAGCCAAGGCACCGGCCCCCGCCCCGTTGTCTGCGCTCATCGATGGCATCGCAGCCGAGGGCCACGGCCTCGTCATGCTGATGGGCAAAGGCGGCGTCGGAAAGACCACCCTCGCGGCCGCCGTCGCAGTCGAACTCGCCCACCGCGGACTGACCGTTCACCTCACGACCTCGGACCCGGCCGCGCATCTGGAGGACACCCTCAGCGGCACGCTCGAGCACCTGACCGTGAGTCGCATCGATCCGCACGTCGAGACGGAGCGATACCGGCAGCAGGTGCTCGCCGCCAAGGGCGCTGAGCTCGACGCCGCGGGACGGGCGCTGTTGGAAGAGGATCTGCGTTCTCCGTGCACCGAGGAGATTGCGGTGTTCGGCGCGTTCTCGCGCGTCATTCGCGAGGCGAGCTCGAAGTTCGTCGTGATGGATACGGCTCCGACGGGCCACACCCTGCTGTTGCTCGATGCCGCCGGCGCGTACCACCGTGAAGTCGTCCGGCAGATGAGCCGGAACCACGCGCACTTCGTGACGCCCATGATGCAGTTGCAGGACCCCAAACGCACCAAGGTCCTGCTGGTCTCGCTCGCGGAGACGACCCCCGTGTTGGAGGCCGCCGGGCTGCAGGCAGACCTGCGTCGCGCGGGGATCGAACCGTGGGCCTGGATCATCAACAACTCGGTCGCAACGGCGAACCCGACCTCCGCCCTGCTTCGCCAGCGTGCACGCAACGAGCTCTCGGAAATCGATGCCGTCGCCACTCGGCACGCGAGCCAATATGCGCTCGTACCGCTACTTAAGAGCGAGCCAGTCGGCGTTGACCGTCTGCTGGAGCTCGTTCACCCAGCCGCAATTCCAAATAGTGCGGCGACCGTGGCACCGCGGGTAGTGGCCTCCACCTGAAGGCGCTGCGAGGACGTTTCGGGAGCGGGCCATGGGCGCACGCGCGTTCGCTTGCCTGTATCGCTTTCATTACCATCACGGTCGAAACTGTCTTTGGCCGTCAATGGAGGACGCCATGCGCATCGCTGTTGAAGTGGTAGGTTGGGCGGCCGCCGTGATGATGCTGACGGCGTACGTGCTTCTGAATAACGGACGCGTCACGTCGAAATCCAAGATCTACCAGTGGCTGAATGTCCTGTCGGGCGCTGGATTCGTCATCAACAGCGGTTGGAACGGGGCGTATCCCTCTGCGGCCATCAACGTCGTCTGGATGGGGATCGCGCTTTACGGCTTATCGAAGATCGCACAAAGCCAGGCACACGACTGATCGGGCCGACCCACGGCCCGTTCGCACCCGCCACGCTCCAGTGAACTATTGCGGGTAGTGTTTCCCACTCACATTCCGCGTGGGGCACAGCATGGGTCGAAAATCGCTATCCGGTGGTGTCATCCCCGCCGGTCAGAGCCGAATTCAATTCACATTTAGTTTCAAGGGCGTTCGATATCGCCCCACCTTACCCTGGGTTCCGACACCAACCAATCTGCGCCGCGCACGGCAGCATCTCCTCGGTATCAAAGCGCGAATCGCTGCCGGCACATTCTCATTCGCGGAGGAGTTTCCCGACTACCGCCACCTGAATCGCACGCCACGCGAAGGTACTGCGCGGACGTGTGGGCAGGTGTTCGACGAGTATCTGGCGCATTGCCAGGCTCGCGTCGCCCGCCATGATCTGGCGGCGGTGACGCTGACGACCTACTGGCGAACGCTGGATCAGGCGTGGCGGCCGGCCATTGGGGCTCGCCGCCTTCTTGATGTGAGCTATTCCGAGCTCGTACAGATCGCCGATGGACCGCGATGGGGCAAGAAGACCTACAACAACGCCGTCAGCATCCTGAGGCGCGCGTTCACGTTCGGATATCGAAATCATCCAGATAGGCACGACCCGACGCGGGAGCTCAAGGGAGCGCGCATTCAGGGCAAGGATCGACCGATTATTGACCCGTTCACGCTCGACGAGGCCGAGACTCTGATTGCGGCGATTCGAAAGGACTGGGGCGACGCCCAGGCGAACTACGATGAATTCCGATTCTTCACGGGTCTGCGTCCCTCAGAGGAGATCGCGCTACGTGTCAGCGACTACGATGCCGTGCGTGGAACGCTCGATGTCACGAAAGCACGGGTCAACGGCATCGACAAGGATTGCACCAAGACCGGCGACGACCGCCGAATTGCTTTGAGCCCGCGAGGCATCGGCGTGTTGAAGCGCCACCTCGCGCTACGTGAAACGCTCGTGCGAACGGGCGTGATCGAGCACGACTACTTATACTTCCAGGCAAACGGCCAGCCGATCTGCAACCTTCAATACCCAGGCATGCGCTGGCAGCGGACACTGCGTCGGCTGACGAAGATCCGTTACCGCCGCCCGTACGTTGCCCGGCACACGTCCGTAAGCTGGGATCTGATGATTGGGCGCAGCGCCCTCTGGGTCGCCCCGGCAACATGGCCACAGCATCTCGACGATGCTGCGCTTCTACGCCGCGTGGGCGGGCGGCACGCTCGAATCCGATGTCGAGCGGATCCGGGCGGCAATCAATGCCGAGGGGCCTTTGCGGAAGAACCGACCACGGCTGGGCGATCTTCAGATCACTCGGCCCATCGCACGGCCATTCGAAATGGAATTTCAGCCCGCGGCTCAGGCGACGGAGATCCGATTTGCCACTGGATTTGCCACTAACCAGGGGAAGTCAGCGGCCAAGCCATTGAAGGGACGGGAGAAAACTGGCGGAGAGAGAGGGATTCGAACCCTCGATAGAGCTTTTGACCCTATACTCCCTTAGCAGGGGAGCCCCTTCGGCCTCTCGGGCATCTCTCCGAACTTCCGGACCGGCGTTGGTCTACCCGCCCGAGTCCGCAAGGATAACGTCTCCAATCGTCGCGGGGAACCCCGCAGGTGATTGCGGCTATTCCTCGCTCGGCGGCAAGCCGTCGGCCTGCTCCGCCTTGATGCGCTGATAGATTTCCTCGCGATGCACCGAGACGTTCTTGGGGGCATTGATACCCAGGCGAACCTGATTGCCTTTGACTCCCAGCACGGTGACGGTCACCTCGTCGCCAATCATCAGGGTTTCGCCGACCCGGCGGGTCAGAATCAACATGTTGGAGCTCCGAATGGAAGGTTGAATGCGTGGCGCCCGCCCTCACCCGGGCCTTGTTCCGCGCACAACCCTTGCGGTCACTGCAAGGTGCCGTTTAATGATTGTCAACGCACCGCTCATCGGGGGCATGCTCGGTGCGTTGGGTCATACTAGCGAACTAGTGCGCCTTTCGGCAATGCACGTGAAATCCGCGTGTAAAGTGGCTTACACCTTTGGCTGCGTCGCCGGTTAACGACCTGTTTCCTCCATACGGGTCCGGATCCACGCAGGGACCGCGGCAAGCGCGCGATCCAACTCAGGACCCGCGTTGCCCCCGCCCTGCGCCAAGTCTGCGCGGCCCCCGCCTTTGCCGCCAATTTGACCGGCGAAATGTGCAACAAGATCGCCGGCCTTCAGCTTGGACTGCGCTGCGCCATTCACGCCAGCGACCAGGCTGGCCCGCTCCCCGGTGGCCGCGGCGAGCAGGATCACGCTGTCGCCCAACTGCTGCTTCAATCGATCCATCGCCTCCCGGAGCGCCTTGGCATCGAGCCCGTCCAGCCGGGCGGTTACCAGCTTGATGCCACCTACCTCGACCGCCTGGGCAATCAATCCGTCGACGGCAGAGCTCGCAGCCTTGGCCTTCAGGCCCTCCAGCTCCCGTTCGAGGCGACGCTGGCGATCCAGCAGCGACTGAAGCCGCTCCGCCACCTCGCCTTGGGGGCTGCCCAGCAGCCGCGCCACCTGGTCCAGGCGTTGTTCCTCGGATTCCACCCAGGCAAGCGCCCCCGCCCCCGTTAGCGCCTCGATGCGACGCACCCCGGCGGCCACGCCACTCTCGGCAACGATCTTGAACAGGCCGATGTCGCCCGTCCGTCCAACATGGGTGCCGCCACACAGCTCGATCGACGTCTCGCCCAAACGAAGGACCCGCACCTCGTCACCATACTTCTCGCCAAAAAGCGCCATGGCACCCGCATCCAGGGCATCCTGATAACCCATGTTGCGGACCTCGGCTTCTCCGTTGTCCCTGATCGCGGCATTGACACGCGTTTCCACCATGGCCCGCTCAGCCCCGGTGAGCGGCGCCCCGTGCGAGAAGTCAAAGCGCAGCCGGTCGGGCGCCACAAGCGAGCCTTTCTGATGAACATGGCCCCCCAGCACGGCGCGCAGCGCCGCGTGCAGCAGGTGGGTCGCCGAATGGTTCAGCGCGATTGCCCGGCGTCGACTGGAGTCAACGTGCGCACCAATCGAATCGCCAACGCGCAGTGGCGCATGGCCTCGCCATGTACCCGCATGGCCGTGAAAAGCGCCTCCAAGCTTCCGCGTGTCCTCGACCGCGAATCGCCCGGCACGATTCCGCAATTCGCCTGCATCGCCGACCTGGCCTCCCGACTCGGCATAAAACGGCGTGCGATCGAGGAGCACAAGGCCTGTTTCGGCATCGCCTAGCTGCGCCAGCGACAGGCCATCACGCACAATGCCCACGACGCGGCATGCCTCGACGTCAAACGATTCGTAGCCCAGGAAAGCCGTCGGTTCCAGCACGCTCACCAACTCGGCCGGGATCTGGGCCTTGGATTCGAATTGGCTTGCCGCGCGCGCCCGCTCCCGCTGCGCGTCCATGGCTCGCTCGAAGCCCGCCATGTCGACCGCGAGGCCACGCTCGCGCGCGATGTCCGCAGTCAGGTCCACGGGGAAACCATACGTATCGTAGAGTCGGAATGCGTCCCCGCCGTCGATGCGCCCGTCCCGGGCTCGCGTGGCAACCTCCTCGAACACCTTCATGCCATGCTCGAGAGTCTCGCCAAAGCGCTGTTCCTCGGCGCGCAATGCCTGTTCGACACGCACCTGCTGTTCCGCAAGCTCCGGATAGGCCGAACCCATCTCTCGTACCAGCGGCGCCACCATCTTGGCGAAGAATTCGCCCTTGGTCCCCAGCATCCAGCCGTGGCGCAAGGCCCTCCGGATGATCCGGCGCAATACGTAGCCACGCCCTTCATTGGAGGGCACAACGCCATCGACGATCAGGAATGCGCAGGCACGAATGTGATCGGCAATGACGCGCAGCGACTTGTTCTCCAGATCCGCCGTACCCGTCAGTTCCGCCGCAGCCCTGATCAGCTGCTGGAACAGGTCGATCTCGTAGTTCGAATGAACGCCCTGCAGAACCGCCGCGAGACGTTCCAGGCCCATCCCCGTGTCGACGCAGGGCGCGGGCAAAGGCGCAAGGGTCCCATCGGGTTGCCGGTCAAACTGCATGAACACGAGGTTCCAGATCTCGATGTAGCGATCGCCATCCTCGTCGACCGACCCCGGCGGGCCGCCCGCAATGCCCGGGCCATGGTCGTAGAAAATCTCCGTACAAGGGCCGCACGGCCCGGTATCGGCCATCTGCCAAAAATTGTCCGATGCGTAGGGCGCGCCTTTGTTGTCGCCAATCCGCACGATGCGCTCGACCGGAACGCCCATCTCGTCCCGCCAGATCGCATAGGCCTCGTCATCCGTCTGATAGACCGTGATCCAGAGCCGTTCCGGAGGAAGACCCAGCTCGCGGGTCAACAGCTCCCAAGCCCACGCGATGGCTTCGCGCTTGAAGTAATCACCAAAGGACCAATTGCCAAGCATCTCGAAAAACGTGTGATGGCGCGCGGTGTAGCCCACCGAGTCCAGATCGTTGTGCTTGCCCCCGGCGCGCAGGCAGCGCTGCACATCGGCAGCACGCACGTAACCGGGCTTCTCGCTGCCCAGGAACACATTCTTGAATTGCACCATGCCCGAGTTGGTGAACAGCAGGGTCGGGTCGCTTGCCGGCACGAGCGTGGCCGAAGGCACGATGGTGTGGCCGCGTTGGCGGAAGAATTCGAGGAAGCGAGTGCGGATTTCGGCGGTCTTCATTCGGCGCTAGGGTCACGTGCACGCTGCGAAAGATGCGGCCCCGCGCGAACAGATCAATCACCGTCGGCGTCAGCCGCCTCCTCGACTTCGGTGCGGGTAACGCATCTTACCGTGGCCGCATCGAATCCGCGCCGCAAAAGCAGCTGGGCGGCGCGCATCCTGGAAGCCGCATCCCTCAGGACTCCACAGCGGCGACGCACGAGCTCCCGGGCAATCTGCAACCAGTCCTGGTCAAGGCCTTCCAATGCGGATTGCGCCTGCTCGCGAACGATCCCCCGGACCGCAAGCTCACCAAGAATTCGGCGCGGCCCGTACCCCTGGCTGGCGCGGGTGCGAGCCAGCATCTCCGCGTAGCGAGCGTCCGATTGATGGCGGCGCGCGGCCAACTGGGCCAACGCCTGATCCGCGGACGCGGCATCGTGGCCGCGCGCGATCAGGCGTTGGCGCAATTCGCTCCTGGCGTACTCGCGCCGTGCCAGCAGCTTGACGCCATACCGCAGCGCAGCCGGCGTCGAGGCCGAGGGCGGCTTGCCTTCCGCCGCCCCGTCACGCAACGATGCCGTGAAGCGCGGCTCAGGCTTCCGTGGCTTCCGTGTCGCCATGGGTCGCCGGCAGCGTCAGCAGACGCGCGCGGAGCTCGGCCTCGAGCTCAGCGGCAATCTCCGGATGCTCCTTGAGATACTGACGCGCATTGTCCTTCCCCTGTCCGATGCGGTCGCCCTTGTAGCTGTACCAGGCGCCCGACTTGTCGATCAATCCGGCGGTCACGCCCATCTCGATGATCTCCCCGGCCCGCGAGATGCCCTCGCCGTAGAGGATCTCGAACTCGGCCTGCCGAAATGGTGGCGCGACCTTGTTCTTGACGACCTTGACCCGCGTCTCCGACCCGATCACTTCCTCGCCACGCTTGACGGCACCGATGCGACGGATGTCCAGTCTTACCGACGCATAGAATTTCAAGGCATTTCCGCCCGTCGTGGTTTCCGGATTGCCGAACATCACCCCGATCTTCATGCGAATCTGGTTAATGAAAATCACCAGGCAATTCGAACGCTTGATGTTGGCGGTCAACTTGCGCAAGGCCTGCGACATCAGTCGCGCGTGCAGCCCGACGTGCGAATCGCCCATCTCGCCTTCGATTTCCGCCTTGGGCGTCAGCGCCGCAACCGAATCGACGACGACCACGTCGACCGCGTTCGAGCGGACCAGCATGTCGGCAATCTCCAACGCCTGCTCGCCCGTGTCGGGCTGGCTGACCAGGAGGTCGTCGACGTTGACACCCAGCTTGCCGGCATAGACTGGGTCAAGCGCATGCTCGGCATCGACAAATGCCGCCGTGCCACCATTCCGCTGGACGTTGGCAATCACCTGCAGGGTGAGCGTGGTCTTTCCCGAGGATTCCGGGCCATAGATCTCGATCACGCGCCCACGCGGAAGCCCACCGATCCCGAGTGCAATGTCCAGCCCCAGCGAGCCCGTGGATACGGCTTCGATGGCGTCGTCGCTCCGATCGCCCATCCGCATGACGGCGCCCTTGCCAAATTGCTTTTCGATCTGGCTGAGCGCGGATGCCAGGGCCCGGCGCTTGTTGTCGTCCATCGGTGTGTCCTCGGTCTTGTGGATGGGTACCAATCGTGCCGCATCTCCATCTCACCGGCTGCGACGCCCCGATTATCCCACGACGGCCCCGATCGCCGCCGCCCGGCACGCCCCGTCAGGCGAGTATGGACTGGATCCCTGCGAGGGCCTCGGCCACGGTCTGGCGCCTGACCGCTTCACGGCCACCGGCAAAGTGAAACAGGCGGGCTTGCGCGTAGCCCCCGCGCCGCTTCCAGCCCACCCACACCGTTCCCACCGGCTTGTCGGAAGTCCCTCCCCCGGGTCCGGCAATGCCAGTTACCGCGACGGCCACGCCGGCTCCAAATCGCGCCAAGGCACCCGAGACCATTTCAGTCACCGTTTCCTCGCTGACGGCGCCTGTGCGTTCGAGCGTATTCGGATTGACGCCAAGCAGCGCCTCCTTGGCCTCGTAACTGTAGGCAACAACGCCGGCCTCGAACCAGACCGAACTGCCGGGCAGGTCGGTGAGCGTCTTGGCGATCCATCCGCCCGTGCACGATTCGGCGGTGACGAGCATGAGGCCACGCGCCGTGAGCAACCGCGCAACCGCCTGGGCGCCACGTGCGAGATCGGCATCACTGGGAGGGGGCGAGGAGAGGTCCATGATGGCGCTCCGGCGGAACCAACGCGCCTTGTACTCCGCCTACCCCGCCACAGGGAAGAGTTCATCCATTCAGCAAGCGACGCACCATGCGGAGCCAAACGCTGATAACATCAACCTGCCGATGCGCCATCCCAGTCGTTGCGTCAGGCTCGTTCCGAATCCGCCGGCATTACCGGCATTCCCCCGCTGCGGACTGGTGTCGCCTGAAGCGACGGTCGCGGTTTGATGCGCCTGCTACGCAGGCCGATAGGTCCTCCCTCATGTCATTTGATTCCTTCGGCCTCGCCGAAGCCCTGACGCGCGCCATCCGCGAATCGGGCTATGCCGAGCCAACGCCCATCCAGACCCAGGCCATCCCCCTGGTCCTCGCCGGACACGACCTTCTCGCTGCGGCCCAGACCGGCACGGGCAAGACCGCGGCGTTCATTCTTCCGATCCTGCAACGCCTTCTAGGCACCGCGAATCCCGTCGGGCCCCGCGCGGCCCGCATCGGTCACCCGCGCGTACTCGTGCTGGCGCCCACGCGCGAATTGGCAGCCCAGGTGGCTGACAGCGCGCGCACCTACGGCAAACACACGGCTCTGCGCACCGTTGCCATATTCGGTGGCGTCGGCATGCAGCCCCAGGTGGACGCACTCACCCGCGGAATCGACGTCGTGGTGGCCACCCCAGGCCGGCTCCTTGACCACCTTGCCCGCCGCAGTCTGGATCTTTCGACAGTCGAGACTCTGGTGCTCGACGAAGCCGATCGCATGCTGGACATGGGGTTCATCAACGACATGCGCAAGATCTTCGCGCGGCTGCCCGAGCGCAGGCAGACTCTCCTGTTTTCAGCAACTTTTTCCTCGGACATACGCAAGCTGGCCACCAGCCTGCTGCGTGAACCCAAGACCGTCGATGTCGCACCACGCAATACCGCCGCTCATACCGTCGAGCACCGCGTCCATCCGGTACCGCAATCCCGCAAGCGGGAACTGCTGGTCAACCTGATCCTGGAGGAGAACTGGTACCAGACGCTGGTTTTCACACGGACCAAGCACGGCGCCAACCGGCTGGCCACCCAATTGGGCGATGCCGGTATCCAGACGCTTGCCATCCATGGCAACAAGAGCCAGAACGCCCGCACGCGGGCACTCGCCGACTTCAAGGCAGGGCGGTTGCAAGTTCTCGTCGCCACCGACATCGCCGCGCGCGGCATCGACATCAGCGAGCTGCCCGTGGTGGTGAACTACGAATTGCCCAACGTGCCCGAAGACTACGTCCACCGAATTGGCCGTACCGGTCGCGCCGGCGCCCGCGGCAAGGCAATCTCCCTGGTTTCGGGAGACGAAATGGCCTACCTCCGCGACATCGAGAAATTGCTCGGCCACCCCATCGAACGCGTGCTCCTGCAAGGGTTCGAGCTGCCTCTCGAAAGCCAGGGCTCCGCGACGGAACGCGGCCGCGCTGCGCCCCGCAAGCCAGTCCGCACCGCGAAAAATCCGGCCAACGATCACCGGCAGCGCACGAGCGCCGTCGCACCCGGAGGAACGAAGGGGCGCGTGGCCGGCCCGCACGGCCATGGCAACCACGTGGCAAAGGGCGAGCCTGGCCATGCCGACTCGACGGCCCCCCGCAGGCGCCGCAAGCGGGGTCGGCGTGGCAACGGAGCGAGTCGCACCGGATCCTGAGTTCCCGCAGCCCCCGGGGAGGCATTGCCGCTGGCCACGAGGGCCATGCGACACTGCGCGGCAGGCCTCTCTTGCGATCTTCCCCGGCGGCATGACCGCAGACGAACTTTCCAACCACACGCCATTGATGCGCCAATACCTCGCCGCCAAGGCGGGGTATCCGGATGCCCTGCTGCTGTTCCGCATGGGTGATTTCTACGAGCTGTTTTACGACGACGCCCGCAAGGCAGCGCGACTGCTCGACATCACCTTGACCCAACGTGGCCAGTCCGCCGGTGCACCAATCCCGATGGCCGGCGTGCCCGTGCATGCGCTCGACAGCTACCTCGCCAAACTCGTGCGTCGCGGCGAGTCGGTGGCCATCTGCGAGCAGATCGGCGATCCGGCGGCCGCCAAGGGCCTCGTGGAGCGCAAAGTCGTCCGCGTGGTGACTCCCGGGACCGTGACCGATGATGCCTTGCTGGAGGAGCGGCGCGACACGCTGCTGCTGGCCATCGCGCCGGGTGGCAACGGCTACGGACTGGCCTGGGCCGACGTTGCGGCAGGTCGCCTTCGCGTCAATGAGTTGGCGGATGCCAATGCGTTGGCGGCCGAACTCTCTCGGCTGCAGCCTGCCGAAATTCTGCTGCCCGAGGACGGCAATCTCCCATCGGCGGCCGACCCTGAATCCGCCGCCGTGCGCACGCGCCCGCCATGGCACTTCGACCCGAGGGCCGGACGCGATGCCATCCTGCGATTCTTCGGGGTGCGCGACCTGGACGGGTTCGGATGCAGCTCGCTCAACCTCGCCTTGGGCGCAGCGGGTTGCCTGCTCGCCTACCTTGAGGAAACCCAGCGCACGCGGCTATCGCACTTCACGGCCATTGCCCAGGAGTCACCCGCCGACACGGTCTTGCTGGATGCCGCGACGCGCCGGCACCTCGAACTCGACGACGCGCGGAAGGAACACAGCCTGACCGGCATCCTGGACAGCAGCATCACGCCCATGGGAGGCCGTCTCCTTCGACGCTGGCTGCAACGGCCACTTCGCAATCGTGAGCCGCTGAAGCTTCGCCAGCAAGCCATCAACGTGCTGCTCGACAGCCGCGAGCATCGCCCGCTGCGCGAGGCCTTGCGCGGCATGGGCGACATCGAGCGGGTTCTCGCGCGCGTCGCCCTTCGCTCCGCCCGGCCGCGTGATCTGGCCACGCTGCGCGATGCATTCAAGGCCGCGCCCGGACTGCGAACCCTGCTGGCGAACCTGGACAGTCCCCGACTGGCCGCGCTGCTGGAATCGCTCGATGGGCATGGGGATCTTGCCGCGCACCTTGACGTCGCGATCCTCCCGCAGCCCCCCGTGCTCCTTCGCGATGGCGGCGTGATCGCGCCTGGTTACGATGCGGAGCTTGACGAACTCCGCCTCCTCGGGACGGATGCCAATCGCTTCCTTTCCGAGATGGAAGCACGGGAACGCGACCATACCGGCATCCCGACCTTGCGAGTGGCCTACAACCGCGTGCATGGCTATTACATCGAGATTGGCAAGACGCACGCCGAGAAGGTGCCCGTCCATTACACGCGTCGACAAACGGTCAAGGGAGCCGAGCGCTACATCACACCCGAGCTCAAGTCATTCGAGGACAAAGTCTTGTCCGCGCGCGAACGCGCATTGATGCGCGAGCGCGCGCTTTATGAGCAGCTGCTAGACCGGATCAACGCGCGTCTCAAGCCGCTGCAGGAGGCGGCGGCGGCACTCGCCGAGATCGACGTCCTCGCCGCCTTGGCCGAACGGGCGGAAGCCATGAACTGGTGCTGCCCGCTGCTCTCGGATGAACCTGGCCTGCACATCGAGCGTGGTCGGCACCCCGTCGTCGAGGCAGCGCGCGCCGAACCCTTTGAACCCAACGACCTTCATCTCGATCCGACCCGACGCATGCTGGTCATCACCGGCCCGAACATGGGCGGCAAGAGCACCTACATGCGTCAGGCAGCACTGATCGTCCTGCTGGCCCACATTGGCAGCTTCGTACCGGCGGCACGCGCGACAGTCGGCCCGATCGATCGCATTTTCACGCGCATCGGTGCCGGTGATGACCTTTCCCGCGGGCAATCCACGTTCATGGTCGAAATGAGCGAAACCGCCAACATCTTGCATCACGCGACGACCCATAGCCTCGTCTTGATGGATGAGATCGGACGCGGCACGTCGACCTACGATGGCCTCGCCCTGGCGCGCGCGAGCGCGGTGCACTTGGCTCGCGTCAACCGCAGCTACACCCTGTTCGCCACCCACTATTTTGAACTGACGGAATTGGCCGCAAGCGAGGATGGCATCGCCAATGTGCATCTGGACGCCGTCGAATACGGCGACCAGCTGGTATTCATGCATGCCGTCAAGGACGGTCCTGCCAGCCGGAGCTATGGCTTGGCCGTTGCCGCGCTGGCCGGCCTTCCCAAGCAGGTACTCGCCGACGCCCGACGCACTTTGGCCGAATTGGAAAGCGGCCCCCATTTGCATCCGCCCACCCCCTCCCTGCAGCGTTCGCTATTCGACGAGTCGCCGCGACCCGGGTCACCGGACCCGGAATGGCTGCAGCTCGTCGAGGCGCTGCGCACGCTCGACCCGGATCTGCTTTCGCCGCGCGAGGCACTGGATGCACTGTATCGCCTGCGATCCCTGATTTCGACCGCGGCGAAGGACTGACGCGGGCCGAGAGGCTCGCAAGACCATCGGGCCGAGCATGCCATTCGCCGGCAGGAGCGTCCCCTGCCGACCCGTTACTCTGCTTCGCCGGCCTTCTGCTTGAAGGCCTTGATGCGGTGGCGGTCGTGCTTGCCAGGCCGCACTGGCGGCGGCACCGGCGCAGCCAATCGGTCCGCGCGCCGCTGGACGGCAGCCGCCTCCCGCGCCCGCATGCTTGCGGGAGTTTCCCGATACAACCCCTGCGCAACCGATGCCGGACCCCGTTGCGCCTGCAAGCCGAGCACTTCCACTTGGAAATGCTCCTCGCCACGGGCGATGGCCAGGGTATCCCCGACGCGCAGCAGGCGCGCCGGCTTGCAGGGCTGCCCGGCGACTCGCACCCGGCTCGCCTCGATCGCCTGGCGGGCCAGCGCGCGGGTCTTGTACCAGCGCGCGGCCCAGAGCCACAGGTCGAGGCGCACGGCCTCGGGCGAGGGGCCTGCGTCCCGTGCCAGGCTCATGGGCCCGGCACGGGGGCCAGCAACAGACGGTTGATACGCTTGACGAAGGCAGCAGGATCCTCGAGCTGCGCACCCTCGGCAACCTCCGCCTGCTCGAGAAGCAGCAGGGCCAGATCGTCCGCACGGCTTGCATCGGATTCGCCGGCGTAGCGATGCAAGAGAGGATGCGTGGCGTTGATCTCGAGAACCGGTTTGGCCGCGGGCACAGCGTGGCCGGCTTCCGCCATCAGCCGACGGGTATGCAGCGCCATGTCATGGGCTTCCAGAACCAGGCAGGCCGGCGACTCGGTCAATCGATGGCTGAGGCGCACGCCGGACACGCGATCGCCCAGCGAACCCTTGAGCCGCTCGAGCAACGGCGCGGCCTCCCGCTCAGCGGCTTCGCGACGCTCCTTCTCGGCAGCCTCCAGGGGCAAGTCCAGTTCGCCCTTGCCGACATGGCGGAATGGCTTGCCCTGGAACTCGGTGAGGTACCCCATCACCCACTCGTCGATGCGCTCGCTCATCAGGAGCACCTCGATGCCGCGGGCAGCAAGCGCCTCGATCTGCGCACTGTGACGCGCGGCGGCCCAGGATTCAGCCGTGAGGTAGTAGATCGCCTCCTGCCCGGCCTGCATCCTGCCGATGTAATCCTCCAGCGTCACATTCTGCGTTGCGTTCGCCTGGTGCGTCGATGCAAAACGAAGAAGACCGGCGATTCGATCCCGATTTTCAGTGTCTTCGGCGATGCCTTCCTTCAGCACGTTGCCGAATGACCGGTAGAAATCCGCGTAACGCGGGGCTTCCTCCTTCGCGAGCTTCGACAGCAAGTCCAGCGTCCGCTTGGTGCAAGCGGAACGGATCTGGCTGACAAGCCTGTTCTCCTGGAGGATCTCGCGGCTGACATTCAGGGGCAGATCGTCCGAATCAACCACGCCACGCACGAACCGCAGGTAGGCCGGTAGCAGCTGTTCGCTCGCATCCATGATGAACACGCGGCGAATGTACAACTTCAATCCCTTGCGCTCGTCCCGACCGCTGAAGATCGCGTCAAACGGCGGCTTCTCCGGAACATAGAGCAGCAGCGTGAAGCTCTGCTTGCCCTCAACGCGATTGTGGGTCCATGCCAGCGGATCGTTGAAGTCGTGCGTCAGCGTCTTGTAGAAGCCCTTGTAATCCTCGTCCTTCAGCTCGCTCTTGGACTGTGTCCATAGGGCTGCCGCGTGGTTGACCGTCTCGAGTTCGTCGCCTGGCTTGCCGTCCACCAGCTTGGGCATGCGGATGGGAAATCCGATGTGCTCCGAATATTTCTTGACGAGTTCGCGCAATCGCCACGGCTCCAGGAACTCGTCCTCCCCATCCTTGAGGTGCAACGTCAGCGTGGTGCCCCTTGCATCGCGGGTAACAGGGCCGATGTCGTACGTGCCAATGCCATCCGAGGACCAGCGCACCCCGTCGGCGGGCGCGGCACCAGCCCGGCGCGTTTCGAGCACCACGCGGTCGGCAACCACGAATGCCGAGTAGAAGCCCACCCCGAACTGGCCAATGAGGCGCGAGTCCTGGCGCGCGTCGCCGCTCAACGCCTCCAGGAACTTGCGCGTACCCGAACGGGCGATGGTGCCGATGTTCTCGATGACCTCTTCACGACTCATGCCGATGCCGTTGTCGCTGATGACGAGCGTCCGGGCATCGGGATTCCAGCGGACCTCAATGCCCAGTTCATTGCCATCGGCAGTCAGCGCAGGCTCGGCGATGGCCGCAAAGCGCAGCTTGTCGCAGGCATCCGATGCGTTGGAAATGAGCTCACGCAAGAACACTTCCTTGTGCGAGTACAACGCATGGGTGACCAGGTGCAGGACCTGGCTCACCTCGGCTTCGAAGGGTCGGGCTTCAGTCGGGTTCTCGATCATGGTTTCTGGACTCCGGAAGGCAGGCGCACCAGACATTGCGGCGCGCGGGACCGTCGCATTGTGGGGATCATGCCGCCGCGCGCAAGGCCGCGATCCGGTCCTCGATCGGCGGGTGGCTCATGAACAGGCCGCGCAGCCCGGCCGCCAGGTGTCCGGAAATGCCGAAAGCCGCGATGGTCTTGGGCAGCGACGTCTCGCCATAGGTCATGCTGAGACGCTGCAACGCGGCAATCATCGCGCCACGACCGGCAAGATGGGCGCCCGCGGCATCTGCACGGAATTCCCGCCACCGCGAGAACCCCATCACGATCATCGACGCGAACAGGCCGAACACCAGTTCGAGCACCATGACCGTCACGAAATAGCCGATCCCGCTGCCACCGCCTTCGCGGTCGCGTCCGCCCGCCAGCCATGAATCAACAACCTGGCCAACCAATCGCGCCGCAACGATCACAAAGGTGTTGAGCACCCCCTGGATCAGCGCGAGCGTCACCATGTCGCCATTGGCCACGTGGCCAATCTCATGGCCCAGCACGGCACGCACCTGCTGCCGATCCATGCTGGAAAGCAGGCCGGTACTGACGGCTACCAAGGCATGGTTTCGGCTCATGCCCGTGGCAAACGCGTTCATTTCGGGACCGTCGTAGATCGCGACTTCCGGCATCCCGATGCCGGCTGCGCGCGCGTGCTCTGCGACCGTCGCGAGCAGCCAGCGTTCGGCCTCGTCCCGTGGTTCGCTGATGACATGGGCGCCCGTCTGCCATTTCGCCACTTGCTTGGAAATGGCCAGCGAGACAAAGGCTCCGCCCATGCCGAAAAGGGCTGCAAACGCCAGCAGTCCGTCAAAGCCGACGCCCCTGGCGGCGACGTACTGGTCGATCCCCAGCAGCTTGGCGATGAACGCAAACAGGAGCAGGACTGCAAGGTTGGTACCGACAAAGAGCAGGACGCGCTTCATGGTCTCGCGAGATTCCTTAGCGGCTCATGCCGCCTCCGGAGTCTCGGGCCGCGTGCCCGCCTTTCAAGGGCGACCGATGGCATGATTCAGCGATGGTGTATACCGGCCGCTTCGCCCCCTCGCCGACCGGCGACCTGCACTTGGGTTCGCTGCTTGCCGCGCTGGGCAGCTGGCTGGAGGCGCGTGCCGCTGGCGGCCGATGGTTGCTGCGCATCGACGACCTGGACACACAGCGGGCGGCGCCGGCATCCGCGGATCGCCAGCAGACGCAGCTGGCCAGGATCGGCCTCGTGCCGGACGGCCGCCCGCTGCGGCAAAGCACGCGCGGCGCGGCCTACGCCGCCGCACTGGCCCAGCTCGAGGCTGCGGGCCTGGCCTACCGCTGCGCCTGCTCGCGCAGCGACCTCGCCGCCCGCAACGGCCTTCATCCGGAACGATGCATCCGCCCGGCCCGCGAGGACGGCGCTTTCGCCTGGCGACTGCGCGTGCCGAAGGGGCTGCTGGGGTTCGACGACCATTTGCAGGGGCGCTTTGCGCTGGATCTGCAGCGGGAGGTTGGTGATTTCGTGCTGCGGCGCGCGGACGGAATGTGGGCCTACCAGCTTGCGGTTGTGGTGGACGATGCGGCCAGCGGAATCACGGCCGTCGTGCGTGGCGCGGACCTGCTTGAATCGACGCCGCGCCAGATCCTGCTCCAACGCCTGCTGGGACTACCCACGCCGACCTATCTCCACCTGCCGGTCCTCGTCGACGCCGCTGGGTGCAAGCTCTCCAAGTCGCAGGGGGCCGCGGCAATCCCTGCCCATCCGGTCGAGGCGCTTCGCTCTGCGCTGGCGCTTCTCGGCCAGCGCCGCGCCGCCGTTGCGCCGGCGAGCGATGCTGCATCGCTGCTCAGGTCGGCGCTCGCGCTCTACGACCGTTCGGCGCTGCCCCGCAAGCGAACGCTTGTTGCGCCGCAATCAGCACCATCGCCGGCCCCGCGTACACTGGATCCCTTGTCTACCGCCACAAGGAGCGCCTCATGACGTCCCGCATCGCCTTCGTCACGGGCGGCACGGGTGGCATCGGAACCGCCATCGTGCAGCGCCTCGCTCGAGAAGGCCACCGCGTGGCCACCAACTATCGGGACGCCGGTAGGGCGCAAGCCTGGCGCGAGCGCATGGCGGCATCAGGTGTTTCCGTGATGATGGTTCCGGGTGATGTCAGTGACCCCGACGCCAGCGTCGAGATGGTCAGCGCCGTCCAGAAAGCGATGGACGGCCCCATCGAAATCCTCGTGAACAATGCCGGCATCACGCGCGACACCACGTTTCACAAGATGACCTACGCGCAGTGGATGGATGTCGTCAACACGAACCTCAATGCCTGCTTCAACGTCACTCGCCCAGTGATCGAGTCGATGCGCGAACGCAAGTGGGGCCGTATCGTGCAGATCAGCTCGATCAATGGACAGAAGGGACAGTACGGACAGGCGAACTACGCGGCCGCGAAAGCCGGCATGCATGGCTTCACCATCTCACTGGCCCAGGAGAATGCGCGTTTCGGCATCACGGTCAACACGGTTTCTCCCGGATACGTGGGCACCGACATGGTCATGGCTGTCCCCGACGAGGTGCGCGCCAAGATCGTCGCCCAAATTCCCGTCGGACGCCTGGGCAAGCCCGAAGAGATCGCCTATGCCGTGAACTTCTTCCTGGCCGACGAGGCGGCCTGGATCACCGGCGCCAACCTGGCCATCAATGGTGGCCACTACATGGGTTGGTGAAGCGGATCCAGACTCCGGCAGGCCGCAACGCCGCGGAGCAGCGCGGTGCCACGATCGGGCAGGTGCGCTGGACGGCGCTCCCTCGCAGCGGTGGGCCCCGGACGTTCGATGGTTTGCTGCGCAGCATCGTAAGTGGTGCGGCGCAAAAAGCTCTGCTATGTTTGTCGCATGGCACAAAATACGCGCGTCATCAAGAAATACCCGAACCGGCGTCTCTATGACACCGAGATCTCGAGTTACATCACGCTGGAGGAAGTTCGCCAGCTGGTGCTCGACGGCGAGATCTTCGAAGTGCGCGACGCCAAGACCAACGATGATCTGACCCGCAGCGTGTTGCTGCAGATCATCGCCGAACATGAGCAGCAGGGAGCGCCGATGTTCTCGGTACCGCTGCTCACGCAAATCATTCGCTTCTACGGCGATGCCCTCCAGGGACTGATGGGCCCGTACCTTGAGCGCAGCATGCAGGTGTTCCTCGAGCAGCAACAGCAGTTCCGCAAACAGCTCCATTCGATGGTCGGTCAGACGCCTTGGGCGATGTTCAATGAATTGACTTCGCGCAACATGGAACTCTGGCAAAACCTGCAGCGGAGCCTCGTCGAGAGCGTCCATGCGAGCGGCGTCGGCAACGGCAACGGCTCCCAGCAAGCTCGACCGTCTGCGGGTCGCACCGACGCCACGGGCAACCATGCCGGCGGTGCCCCCCCGCCCAGCGGCGGCGCACGCGGATCGCACACCAAACCGACCACGCGCTGACCGTATCCCCCTGAATCGACCGGGCGCCGTGGCGCCCACGGAATGACTTTGCCCAGGATCTCACCATGAACCCATCTTCCATTGCATTGGTCACCGGCGGCATCGGTGGCCTGGGTAGCGCGATCTGCCGCCAGCTGGCCGAGTCGGGTGCCACGGTCATCGCGGCCGACCTGCCCTCGCGAACGGATCGCATCGAGGCGTTTGAACGGGACATGGTGGCCTACGACGGCCGCGTCCGCTTCATGGCGCTGGATGTCACGGACTTCGAAGCCTGCAAGCGGCTCGTCGACACGATCGAGCAAGAGGTTGGCCGCATCGACGTCCTCGCCAATGTCGCCGGGATCACCCGTGATGCGAGTCTGCGCAAGATGGACAAGGCCCAGTGGGACCAACTGATGGCGGTCAACCTGGACGGCGTCTTCCACATGAGCCGGGCGGTGGTCGAGGGCATGCTGGCCCGTGGCTATGGCCGCATCATCAACATCAGCTCGGTCAACGGCCAGACCGGCCAGTTCGGCCAGACGAATTATTCGGCCGCCAAGGCCGGTGTCCACGGCTTCACCATGGCGCTTGCCCGCGAGCTTGCCGCCAAGGGCATCACGGTCAACACCGTTTCGCCCGGCTATTGCGAGACGGAGATGGTCATGGCCGTCCCCGAAGCGATTCGCGCACGGATCATCGCGCAGATCCCGGTTGGCCGACTGGGCTCTCCCGAGGATATCGGTCGCGCCGTGGCCTTCCTTGCAAGTAGCCACAGTGGTTACATCACGGGTGCAAACCTGCCCGTCAATGGTGGGTACTTCATGAGCTTCTGAGGCGCCCTGGTCGAGGGATGCCCGGTTGTCCCGCAGGGCACGACTTAGCCCGTCACAAACATTACCGTTTTCATACGTTCATCATTCGATTCCGAATGATGCGTATAAGTGCGGCACCGCCCAAGGGCCGCCGCATGCACGCCAAAGTCGCCAGCCTCCCCGTGTCCACGCCCGCCGATGGGCATGACTACCACGCGATCCCCGGCGACCGCTACTACCGGGTCGTGCTCCTCGTCGCCCTGGGCGTCGCCTTGTTGGCCAGCTGGCGCTTCGCGCTGTTCCACGGCGTCATCCACATGGCGCTCGGCTACCGATGGGCAACGGCGGTCGTGCAGCCCGCCCTGCTTTGGGCCGCCATGGGCATGCTGATGCTGCTGCTGCGCACGTTGCTCTGGTACCGCTATCGAACGCCCGCACCCGCAGACCCGGTGCACGCCCCCTCGCTGACGGTCGTCATCCCGGCGTACAACGAGGGGGCGATGGTCGCGCGCTCGATTGATTCTGTCGCCAGCGCCCGTTATCCGCAGGACCGCCTGCAGATCATCGTCGTGGACGATGGCAGCCAGGACGATACATGGCTCCATATCGAGCGGGCGGCCCAGCGTCACCCGGGGCTGGTCACCACGCTGCGATTCGACCAGAACCGGGGCAAGCGCGCAGCGCTCGAGGCCGGCTTCCGCCTGGCACGCGGCGAGATCCTGGTGACCATCGACTCCGACAGCGTCATCGAACCCGGGACCTTGCTCGCCATGGCTGGACCATTCCGCGATCCACGCGTCGGCGCCGTGGCGGGCAAGGTCAGTGTCTACAATCGCGCGCAAGGCCTGATCCCACGCATGCTGAAGGTGCGCTACGCGCTCTCATTCGACTTCCTGCGCGCCGTGCAAAGCACCTATGGCACCGTCTACTGCTGTCCCGGCGCGCTGGCGGCTTACCGCGCCGCCGTGGTCCACGACGTCCTGCCCGCATGGACAGCACAGCATTTCCTCGGCCGCAAGTGCACCTACGGCGAAGATCGCGCCATGACCAACGCCATCCTCGAACAGGGCTACGATTGCGTCTACCAGCGCGCCGCCGTGGTCCACACGCTGGTGCCCACCCGCTACAAGCAGCTGTGCAAGATGTTCCTGCGCTGGGATCGCAGCTATGTGCGCGAGGAGTTCCGTTTCCTGCGGCGGGTCGTCTGGCGCCGCCCGTGGCCTGCGCGTCTGGTCGCGCTGCTGGACACCGCCGTCAGCAACCTGCGCTACCCGATCGGCTGGGCGGTGCTGGTGCTGCTCGCCGTCCTGCTGCCAGGCCATCCCGACCTCCTGCTGAGGTTCAGCGCGGCGATCTTGCTCATGTCGGCGCTGAACATGCTCTATTACCTGCGCGGCGAGCGATCCTGGGATTTTGTCTACGGCATCGGCTATGCGTATTTTTCCGCCTTCGCCCTTTTCTGGATCTTCCCCTATGCCTTGCTGACTGCACGCGTCCAGGGCTGGCTCACCCGCTAATGGCCGAGCGGCCCGGCCGCTCCCTGCATCCGGCATTGCTGCGCTGCACGCTTGCTGGAAGCCGTCGCGGCAATCCGTTGGGATGGCAGCGCCTGCAGCGGCGCCGTGTCGATGCCGCGGGACAGTACCGGCGCCCAGACCAGCAGATACCCGCCCGGATGCGCGACCTCGAGCACATGGCAGCCACGAGCCAGGGCGACCGGTCCGGAGACAGCCCGTCCGTCAATCCGCGCATCGGCAACGTGATTGGTCTCGTCCAAAAGGATGTATTGCTGCGGAACCGCCACCGGCAACATCACGTCCTGCCCGCGACGGAGGACCGTGAATCGCTGGCCCAGCACCCTGACGTCACCCTGCAGGGGCAGATAGTTGCGGGCGATGAACACCGCGGCACCTTGCGGCATCCGATGGTCTATCACCACCGCCGTACCCGTGTGCACCAGGCTGGCGCGTACCCGCGGGTGGAGGAGTCCGTGTGCGATGCGGAACTCGGCGATGTCCTCGAACACCCAGAACACCGGCCTGTTCCGGAAAATGGCGGAACCCTTCGCATCCATCACGTCGTCCTGCGGACTGGTCAGCCTGAGGACCAGTGCCAGCTGGCGCTCCTGGCGATGAAGCCCGGCATCCCGCCAGGGCGGACGAACCGCAAGGATCAGCAGCAATTCGAGCACGACGATGGCAACGAAGCCTCGGCCTACTTGTCGGGTACGGGACAGGCGGGCGCCACTGGCGCCCAACAGAAGCAGCGGCACGACCGGCAGCAGGTCCTGCAGTGTCAGCAACGGCCAATAGCTCAGCAGCGCCGCCAAATACAGGAGCGCGCCATCGAAAACCGCCAGTCGCCGCAACGTGAGCTGCGGGTCCGCGCTGGATCGCAATCGTCGCCACGACACCAAGGCCACAAGGACGAGCACGACCGGGAACAGGATTTCGTGCAACCGGCCCCCGGTCCAGTCGCCGAGCCCGGGCACGATGTTGTAGGTGATCCAGAAATACCATGCTCGCCCGAGCGCGCCGTGCGCGGCGAAGAAACAGGCAAATGCGGCAAGGGGAAGGACCAGGCCCAGCATCCACCCTGGCAGTGCACGGAGGAGGACACGCCACTCAATCGCGCGCCGCTGCAGCCGCCACAATCCACCCAGCAGGAGCAACGCCAGCACCTGGCTGAGCAGCAGCGGCGTGGTTTTCATCGACACCGCGAATCCCAGACCCAGCAGCAGTCCACTTGCGGCCAGCCAGCGAGCGCGGGGCGCTCCCACGGCGCCTACCGCCACGCCCGCGACCCAAAACACCCACCAAAGGTCATCGGTTCGAAACTGGACGCTCGACAGGTACGTCAACGGGAAAAGTGCGCTCAGTGCGACCGCGACCCACGCAATCCGCGCATTCCACAGCCGCCGACCCAGCCACCAGGTTGCCAGGAGTCCCGCGATCCAGATCGGAATGGTCGCGGTGCGCATCCATGGCACGATGTCGGCGCGCGGCCCGAGCCAGGCGAGTATCGGCGCCATCAGCAGCTGGAAAAGCGGCGTATGGTTGTCGAACAGATCGACATACGGCAGCTGGCCCTGCGTCCATGCCCAAACCACGTGCAGATGCTGCGGTTCGTCCGAATCGACCCGCAGCGACCACGCGGACGCCAACCGCAGCATGAGCAGGCCCAGGATGCCCGCCATGGCGTACCGGTGCGACGGGCGGCGATTGGGGCTGCGCAGGTTCATCCGGCGATTCCGTGGCGAGGGACCCCGGCACCTCGCGGCGTCGGCCGTGCCAGCCCATCCCGGCTGCTTGCAGGTCGCACCAGCGGAAGAGCCGGGTGGTTCATTATGGTCCATGCCCATGCATCCAAGGGCTATTGACAACGCCATGCCGCGCACGCTTCACTCCGGCCATGGGCGTCGACTTCCACCTATCCCGATTCTGCAACTGCCAAGGCTGCGCAGTGGCGACGCCTGCATCCTGCAGCGCCCGGGCGACGACCATGACCACGACCACCACCGCATTCGGCGGCGGTCGGCGCGTGGACTGAAACCAGCCACCTTCGATCCCGCCGCCGGTAGGCGCGGCGGGACAACCTCCGCAGCGTCGCCCGGCGGTCTCCACGGAGTACCGCCATGCCCGCTGCGCCTGCCCCTCGCCACTTGAATCCTGAACGCCCCCATGTCCACAAGTTCGGGGGCTCCAGCCTGGCCGACGCCAATGGCTTCCGACGGGTTGCCGCGATTCTGCGCGAGCGGTCCGAACCGGAATGGCTGGCCGTGGTGTCCGCCCTGCAAGGCGTTACCGATATGTTGGTCGCACTGGGCGCGGGAGATGCCCACCGCGATGCAGTCATCACCACCCTGCGCGAACGCCACCGTCGCCTTGTCATCGAACTGGGGATCGCGACGATCTGGGCCGGTCTCTCCGTCGACTTCGACTGGCTCGCGGGCCTTCCAGCCACCCGGCATGCATGGAGCCCCGGGCTCCGCGCGCAGGTGCAGGGGCTTGGGGAATGCTGGAGCGCCCAGTGCCTCGCCGCGCTGCTGCAGCGGGATGGTGCGACGTGCCCCTGGGTGGATGCCCGACGGTTCCTGACCGTTCGGTGGGGCAGCGTCGGCGCCGTGGTCGACTGGCCACGGTGCCACGCAGCCTGGCGCGATTGGCGGACTGCCGAACCGGCGAAGCGTGGAGTGGTCACGGGTTTCATTGCCAGCTTGCCGGACGGCACGCCGACAACCCTCGGCCGCAATGGCAGCGACTACTCGGCCGCCATCGTGGCCACCTTGGCCAATGCTGCGGAACTCACGCTGTGGGGGGACACCGCGGGTGTCCTCAGCGCGGATCCCAGCGTCGTGAGCGAAGCGCAGACGATCGCGAACCTCAGCTACGCCGAAGCGTGCGAACTAGCGTACTTCGGGGCGCGGGTCATCCATCCGCAAACGATCGCACCCGTGATTCACCTGGACATGCCGATCCGGGTCCGCAGCAGCACCAACCCGGAGCATCCCGGCACGCGGATCGGCTCGTCGACCAGCGAACCCGCATTCGGGGTCAAGGGGCTCAGCCTGCTCCCCGATGTCACGTTGATCGATATTGAAGGCACCGGCGCGCTGGGCGTGCCGGGCACCGCACAACGCGTTTTTGCAGCACTCGAGGCAATGGCCATCTCCGTCAACATGATCTCGCAGGGCTCGTCGGCCCATTCGCTCTGCTGCGCCGTGCATTCGGCCCACGCAGTGCGCGCGCAGGCGGCCCTTGCCAACGAGTTCGCCGACGAACTGGCCGCGGGATTCGTCCTGCGGATCGGCCTGCGCACGCAGGGGGCAATCCTCACCGTCGTCGGCGATGGAATGGCCGGCCAACCGGGGGTGGCAGCCCGATTCACGGCCGGGATGGCCCGGGCTCGGGTCAACATTCGTGCCATCGCGCAAGGTGCGAGCGAACGAAGCATCTCGCTCGCCGTCGATGCCGGGGATGCCGCGCGCGCACTGCGAGCCGCGCATGCGGCGTTCCTGTTGTCGGACCAGACCGTGGCCATCGCCGTCATCGGCGTCGGGCAAGTCGGCCGTGCGCTGCTCGACCAGCTCCGCAGCGCCCAAGCACGGCTTCGGCAGCGCCGCGGACTCGACCTGCGCATCCGCGCCATCGCGGACAGCCGCCATGCATGGCTTGATGATGCGGCGGACGTACTTCCTCCGGATTGGCGTGATCGACTTGGTGCAAGCCCCGCGCAGAATCTGGGCGCGGTTGCGCTGCATCTGCAACCCGGCCATTTTCCGCATGCGCTGGTTATCGATTGCACTGCCAGCGAGACCGTTGCGGATGCTTATGCCGACTGGCTGCGCGCCGGGATTCACGTGATCACTCCGAGCAAGCGCGCAGTAGCCGGGCCGCTGCCGCGCTGGCAAGCGATCCAGTCCGCCTCGATGGGCATGGCCCGATTGCGTTATGAGGCCAGTGTCGGAGCTGGCCTGCCCGTCATCCAGACGCTGCGGGAGTTGATCGACACCGGTGACGACTTGATGGCCGTCGACGGCGTGCTCTCGGGCACGCTGTCGTGGCTGTTCAATACGTATGACGGGAGCGTGCCATTTTCGGCGTTGGTCCGCGAAGCCATCGCGCAGGGGTACGCTGAGCCCGATCCACGCGATGATCTCGCTGGATTGGACGTTGCGCGGAAGCTGGTGATCCTGGCGCGCGAGGCAGGCGTTCCCATGCATCTCGATGCGGTCCAGGTGGAGAGCCTCGTTCCGGCACCGCTCGCCAACGGGTCGCGAGCGGTCTTCCTCGAGCGCCTGCAGGACATGGATGACAGCATCGCCAAGCGGCACTCACGCGCCGCTTCAAAGGGATGCGTCCTGCGCCACTTGGCGCAACTGGATGCCCAAGGCAACGCGCGAATCGGATTGCGGGAGGTTCCTCGGCACCACGCCGCCGCGCACCTCCAGGGTACCGACAACCTGATCCAATTCCATACCCGACGGTATTGCAACACACCGCTCGTGATCCAGGGTCCCGGCGCAGGTCCTGAGGTGACTGCAGCCGGCGTATTCGCCGATATCCTGCGCCTGACGGATCAACTGGGGAGCGTCCCATGAGCAAGCAGTCGCAATGGGCACTGGCGCGTGCACCGGCCAGCGTCGGCAACGTGGCCGCTGGCTTCGACCTCCTGGGGCATACCTTCGAGGGGCCTTTCGACGAAGTCCTGGCGCGACGCAGTCGGCAGCCGGGCGTGCGCATCACCCGCATCACCGGTTGCGCGGTCGAACTTCCCTTTGATCCGGCCCACAACACGGCCGGCGCGGCGGCAATGGCCCTCCTCGAGTCGGAGCAGCCTGGCTTCGGTGTCGATCTCGAGATTCGCAAGGGCATCGCCTTCGGAGCAGGACTCGGCGGCTCGGCGGCTTCCAGCGTGGCCGCCTTGATGGCCGTCAACGCACTCCACCCCGAGCCGCTTTCGCGCGAGCAACTCTACCCGTACGCCGTCAGCGGCGAAGCGGCCTCGAGCGGCGCGCGCCACGGCGACAATGTCGGGCCCATGCTGCTCGGCGGTCTCGTCATGGCCACGCCCGAGCGCGCATTGCCGATTCCCGTACCGACCGGGCTCTTTTGCGCTGTGGTCCATCCGCGCTGCGTGTTGGAAACGCGCGAGTCCCGGGCGGTGCTGGTCGAACCCTACCCCTTGCACCAGGTCGTGCGCCAGACCACCTACCTGGCGCAGTTGATCGCAGGAAGCTACCGCGGCGACCTGAGTCTGTTGCGCGCGGGGCTGCACGATGTCCTCGTCGAACCGCGCCGAGCGGCGCTCGTACCGGGATTCGCACGCGTGAAGCAATCTCTGCTCGATGCCGGTGCCCTGGGCGGAAGCCTCTCCGGTGCCGGTCCCAGCGTTTTCGCCTGGTGCGCCGACAAGCCAACGGCGGAGCGAGTCAGCGAAGCCATGCGCGCCGCCTTTGCCGAAGCGGGCCTGGCGAGCGAAGGCTGGGTGGCACCCGTCGATGGGCCAGCCGCCGAGGTGGTCGAATGCGGTACCTGAGCACGCGCGGCACCAGCATCGAGACGGGCATCGTCCCAGCGCTGGAGTCAGGTCTGGCGCCGGACGGCGGTCTGTATCTGCCGGAACGCTTGCCGGAATTCGCGCCTGGTGACTTCGCCGGGCATCACGACCCGGCGGCCGTATGCACCCATCTCCTCGCGCCGTTCTTCGCCGAAAGCCCGCTGGCCGGAGCGCTTCCGGCACTATGCACCGAGGCATTCGGACAGCCCCTCTTGCTGGATCGCCTGCGGGGCGCAGGCGATTTCGTCCTGGAGCTCTTCCATGGGCCGACCGCTGCATTCAAGGACATCGGCGCACGTTTCCTGGCCGCTGCTCTCTCGACGCTGCGGCGCCCCGGTGATCCGATGCAAACCATCCTGGTCGCCACATCAGGAGACACGGGCGGCGCCGTCGCGGCAGCATTCCACCGACGCGCGGGCTTCCGCGTGGTGATCCTGTATCCCCGTTTCGGCGTCTCGCCGCGCCAAGCGCAGCAGTTGGGCGCCTTTGCCGACAACGTGCAGGCGCTCAGCGTCAACGGGACATTCGATGATTGCCAGCGGATGGCAAAAGCCGCTCTGGGCGATGCCAACCTTCGCGCGCGCCTGCGCCTCGGCACGGCGAACAGCATCAGCCTGGGGCGCCTGCTGCCGCAAGCGGCCTATTACGCGTGGGCTTCACTTGAACACTGGCGCGCCAGCGGTGCGCCACTGTCGTTCGTCGTGCCGACGGGCAATCTGGGCAATGCGTTAGCCGCGCTCTTGGCTAAGCGCATGGGGCTTCCGATCGCGCGCATCGTGCTGGCCTGCAACGCGAACGACACCCTGCCCCGCTTCTTCAGCGGGCAACCGTACGCACCGCAGCCCAGCCGGGCCACCCTTGCCAATGCCATGGACGTCGGCGCGCCAAGCAATTTCGAACGATTGCGGGCGCTCTATCCGAATGATGACGCGATCCGCGCCGATCTTTCGGCCATCGCGGTCGAGGATGATGAGATCCGCGGCACGCTGACCACCGCCCGTGCACGCCATGGCATCGAGCCGTGCCCGCACACCGCCTGCGCATTGAACGTGCTGGAACGCCTGCGATCGCAGGGAGATGTAGGGGCATGGTGCATCGTGGCCACGGCCCATCCCGCCAAGTTTCCCGAGATCGTCGAGCCTGCCTTCGGCCACGCCGTGGCAGCTCCAGCCGCGCTTGCGCGGCTGCTGGAACAGCCCAGCCGGAGCTGGCCCATGGAACCGGACCTTCGGGCCCTGCAGACTCGGCTGTTGGCGGCGACGTAATCAACGGCTTCGATTCCGGCGCGACCAACGCCGGGCGGTTCTGGCCCGGCTGCCCCGGGCTCAGAGCGGGCTCCGGACCTGTCCGCTTCCGCTCACGACGAATCGCTCGATCGTCAGCGACTCGGCCCCCATCGGCCCATAGGCGTGCAGCCGCATCGTGGAAATGCCGATTTCCGCGCCCAAGCCCAGTTCGCCCCCGTCATTGAACCGGGATGAAGCGTTGACCATGACGGCGGCGCTATGCGTCCCTGCAACGAAGCGAGAGGCTGCAACTTCGTCACCTGTTGCAATCACCTCCGTATGATTCGAGCCAAAGCGCTCAATGTGTGCCAGTGCGGAATCCAGATCGGCCACGACGCGAACGGCGAGGATCAGGTCCAGAAACTCGGCCGCATAATCGTCCGCCGTGGCTTCCTTCACGGCAGGAGCATAGTCCCGCGTTCGGCTGCATCCGCGAACCTCCACACCTCGGGCGTGCAACGCCGCCAGAGCCAGTGGCAGGAAGGCAGGCGCTATCGCCGCATGCACCAGTAGCGTCTCGATCGCATTGCAAACCGACGGCCGGGACGTCTTGCCGTCCAGCAGCAACGCAAGGGCCACGTCGAGATCAGCGGAGGCATCCACGTACAGGTGGCAGACACCCCGGTAATGCTTGATGACCGGCACGCGCGCGTGCTCCGAGACGAACCGAATCAGACCTTCGCCGCCACGGGGGATGGCGAGATCGACGACATTCTCCAGCTTCAACAGCGTCAGGACATGCTCTCGGTCCGGATCGGTGATGACGCCCACGGCGGCGGGTGGCAATCCCGCGTCGCGCATCGCTGCCTCGATGCTTCCGGCAATGGCGGCATTGCTTTTCCGCGCTTCGCTGCCACCGCGCAGGATGACCGCATTGCCGGACTTCAGGCACAGCGCTGCCGCCTCGGCAGTGACGTTGGGTCGCGCCTCGTAGATCATCGCGATCACGCCCAGCGGAATGCGCTGCCGCTCGACCCGCAAGCCATTGGGTCGGACCTCGCGTCGCGTCACCTGGCCCACGACTTCGGGCTGCGCGGCAATCTGCTCGAGGGATCGGGCGATTGCTTCCAGTCGCCCCCCGTCAAGATTCAGGCGGTCGAGCAGCGCTGCGCCGCATCCATCGTCGGTCGCGCGCGCCACATCCTCGGCATTGGCGGCGATGATGTCCGGCCCCGAGGCGCGCAAGCGCGCCGCGATGGCACGAATCAGGTTCGAACGCGCGGGACCGTCCAGCGCGGCAACGGATGGTTGCGCCGCCCTGGCCGCGCGCGCCAGCAAATCGACGTCACACGCGCTCATGTCAGGGATCGTCCATCGAGCAGGACAAGATCATCGCGGTGGATCACCACCTCGCCGAAGTGGAAGCCCAGGATCGATTCGATCTCCCGCCCGCGGCGACCGGCAATGCGACGCAGCTCGCCCGCGCTGTACTGGACCAGTCCGCGCGCCAGTGCATGGGATTTCCCGAGAGCGCGTACCTCGACCAGGTCGCCGCGCCTGAAGGAACCATGCACGACGCACAGGCCACCGGGCAACAGCGATGCCCCGCGGCTGCGCAACGCTTCGGCAGCGCCCGGATCGATATCCAGATGGCCGATCGCTGGCGCGTGCTGCAGCCATTGCTTGCGCGCCGGCAGTGCCTCAGGCCGTGCCGCGATCAACGTTCCATGCAGCGTGCCATCGGCCAGTGCCTGCATGATCCGCGCATCTCGCCCGCAGAAGAGCGCGGTGGGAATTCCGCCATTGGCTGCCTTGGCCGCTGCCTCAAGCTTGGTCCGCATGCCTCCCGTCCCGATACGACCGGCGCCACCCGCGGCTTCAAGAAGCTCAGGACTGACCTCGCCCGCGACCGAGATCGCGCGCGCATCGATCGACGCCCCTGGATCCGCGCTGTACAAGCCGCCAACGTCACTGGCGATCAACAGGATATCGGCGTCGGCAACGGCGGCCACGGCGGCCGCAAGATTGTCGTTGTCGCCGACCTTGAGTTCATCGACGGCAACCGTGTCGTTCTCGTTGACAACCGGCAACACGCGAAGCTCCATGAGCTCCCGCAACGTGGCGCGTGCATTGAGGTACCGGCGGCGATCCCGCAGATCATCGTGAGTCAGGAGCACCTGCGCCACCGGCACCGCCAGCAAGGACTGCCAGAAGCCGGTGAGCTGCGCCTGACCCAGCGCGGCCAGCGCCTGTCGTCTTAACAATCCACTGCCGCGTGCCAGCACGCGCGCACGACCGGCTGCCACGGCACCAGAGGAAACCAGGACCATCTCGCGTCCCTGGTGAAGCATCTGCGCCACAAAAGCCGCCAGGGCCCTCGCATGACGAGCATCCAGGCCCGGGGCATCGTCGAAGCCGGACAGAAGGCTGCTACCCACTTTCAGGACAGCGCGCCGCCACGGCGGCAGCGGCTGCGGGGAAAACTCCTTCAAGCAATCATGCTCGTTCACGGCGGTGGGCGGACCGCGTCATGGCCGGCCGGGTGTGCAACGGCGACATCATCCAGCGCATCCAATCGCGCGCGCAAGTCCTCCAGCCGAAGGTCGCCGGCGGCGCCCGGCGACACCCGCGCTGAAAGGCTCTGCTCCGGCGTGCGGCCCTCGCCTGTCCGTGCGGCGGCTTCGGCGGCAGCCCGGTAGGCATCCCGAAAGGGCACACCAGCCAACGCCCGCTCGATCGCCACGTCCGTTGCATACATGGCCGGTTCGATGGCCGCGCGCAGCGCCGCCCCATTCCATGTGAGCCGTCCGAGCAGGTCAGGCAGGAGCGCCAGCGCTGGCAAGCCTTGTCCAAATCCATGGAAGAGCGCGCCCTTGCTGACCTGCAAGTCACGCTGGTAGCCCGAGGGCAACGAGAGCAATTGCTCGATTTCGCAACGCGCGGCAGCCACGCTGGCGTAGCGAGCGCGCATCAGCTCGATCACGTCCGGGTTTCGCTTGTTGGGCATGATCGAACTGCCCGTCGTGTATTCATCGGGAAGATGCACGAAGTCGAACTCGGCCGTGGTAAAGAGACTGAGATCCCAGGCAATGCGGCGAAGATCGAGCATGGCCGATCCCAGGGCCTCAAGCGCCGCCAGCTCGAACTTGCCCCGGGATAACTGCGCGTAGGTCGCCGCCACCTGCAATCGGCCGAATCCCAATGCCGTCGTCGTAAGGTCGCGTTGCAACGGGAGGTTGACACCATAGCCTGCAGCGCTGCCCAGAGGATTGGCGTCAATCCATGCAAGCGTGTCGCGCGACCGCACGGCATTGTCGACAAACGCTTCGGCAAATCCAGCAAACCACATGGCCGTCGATGAAACGACTGCTCGCTGAAGGTGCGTGTAGCCGGGCATCGGCAGCGCTTCGCGCGAGGCCCGATCCAGGCAAACCCGGGCGACTTGCCGGCAGTAGCCATCCAGCTCGACGAGTCGTTCCTTGAGCCAAAGACGCGTTGCCACGAGAACCTGGTCGTTGCGGCTTCGCCCTGTGTGAACCTTGCGGCCGACATCGCCCAGTCGCTCGGTGAGACGCGCCTCGATCGCGCTGTGGCCGTCTTCGAATTGCGCATCCAGCACGAAGGAACCGCGGCTGAAATCCTCCGCAAGTACGTCCAGTTCGCGGCGCAAGGACTCGCATTCGTCTGATTTCAGAAGCCCAATGGCCGCGAGTCCCTCAACGTGCGCCTTGCTCGCCGCGATGTCGTGCAAAAAGAAGGCACGATCCAGCCAGACGTCATCGCCCGCGGTGAAGCGCATGATCCGGGCGTCCATTTGCACGCCATTTTTCTGCCAAAGTGGCTCAGCCATGCGGAATTCCCTCGAGTTCGGGATGGCCCAGGGCCAGGTTGAGGTTCTGGATGGCCTGGGTGGCAGCGCCCTTCAGCAAGTTGTCCAGCGTCGCCACGACCACCGCGCGCCGACCGTCGCCACCGAGTGTGCAACCGCCGATCTCGACGTGGTGGCGACCGGCAATGTGGCTGACCCACGGTGCATCATCAAGCACCTTGACGAGTGGCTCGCCGGCGTAGGCACTCCGGTACTCGGCGGCTATCGAGGCGCTGTCCGGGAACCGATCCCGCAATGGCAGATGGGCCGTGAGCGTGATGCCGCGGAAATGGGACGCGACATGGGGAAGAAAGGCCACGGCGTGGCGGAGCCGGTGGCTGACCTCGCGCTCATGCATGTGGCCCGCGAGCTGGTAAGGCATCAGGTTGTCGCGCAGCAGCTCGGGATTGTTGCGATCCGACGGCGTGGTGCCGGCACCGGAATACCCCGAGACCCCAAAGCACACGGGAAGGCCATCGAGACGATCGAGCCATGGCGCCAGAATGAGCTGCATCGCCGTCGCATAACAACCCGGATTCGCGATGCGTGTCCGCCCCGCGCCGTGGGCGCGCGTCAGCTCGGGAAGACCGTAATGCCAGGTATCACTGAAGCGATGGTCGGCGCTCAGGTCGACGATGATGCTCCTCGGCGCGCACGCATCGAGTGCAGCGACCCACCGCGCAGCGTGACCATTCGGCAACGCCAGAAACACGGCGTCGGCACCGCGCGCCGCGGCGATCGCAGGATCGAGGTCCTCGTAGCGCAACTCCCCGACGAATCCCGGGACATGGTCGGCGACCAACTGGCCAGCCAGCTCGCGCGAGGACACGTACGCCAACTCAATTCGCGGATGATCCGCCACCAGGCGGATCAGCTCCGCGCCGGTATGGCCTCTTGCGCCGATGAGGCCAACGCGGCGGCTAGTCGTCTTTTTCATGCTTGAGCCCATGGTCACGTCCCCGCGACAGTTTTTCGCGCAAATGGGTTTGGACGGCAGGCCATTCATGATCGCGAATCGAGAACACGACGGTGTCGCGAACGCTGCCGTCCCGGTGCCGCATGTGTGCGCGCAGCACGCCGTCCTGCCGAGCCCCCAGTCGGGCAATCGCGGCGCGAGACGCGGCATTGAACCAGCTGGTTCGCAGTTCGACCGCAATGCAGCCAAGCGTCTCGAAGGCGTGGCGAAGGAGCAGCAGCTTGGCCTCCGTGTTGAGCGCGGTGCGCTGGACGCGCGCTGCATACCACGTGTAGCCAATCGCGAGCCGCGGCACTTGGCGCGCCAACTCGTAGAAGCGGGTGCTGCCCACGATGGCGCCGCTCGAATCGCGCACGACGAACGGAAGCGCCCTTCCCGAACGCTGGTCGGCCAACGCAGCGTCGACGTAGGCGTCCACGGATTCCGGCTCCGGTACGCTGCTGTAAAAGGGAAGCCACAGCGCGCCATCCAAAACCGCTGCAGCAAGGCCTGGTCCATGCGCGCGCTCCAAGGGCTGGAGCCGAACATGGTTGCCCGCCAACTCGGGCACCCTCATCCATGGATCGATGGCCTGCGGTCCCATGGCGTCAGTCCACCAGCGTCGCCGGTCGACGCGCGCAGTGATCGACACAGCGCTCCACCGTGGCCATCTCGTCGATGCCGTACCAATAGACCTTCCAGCGCGCCTGCTTCCAGCTGCCGTCGGCCTCCGCATCGTAAAACGGATTGATGGCATTGCCATGCCGCGACCGCCAGAACAATCGGGGATTTTCAGCGCGCATGACCTGCCAGACGGCCCGGCCGAGTCCCTCGCCCTGCGCCTCGTCCAGCACCGCGAACTTGTCCAGATAGGTCAGGCGACCCTCTTCCCGGGTCAGGATCATGGCCGCCCGGTAATTCTCGCTGACGTACAGGCGGCAGGGATGCGTCCGCTCAAAATAGTCCGGGACCAGCGACCGGCCAAAGCTCGACTCGATCAGGGCACGCAAGCGATGCGTGTCGACGTCGCTCCATCGGTCATAGGCAAGGACCTTCTCGCCGCGACGCACGAGCGTGCCGGATCCCTTGTGCGTGAACAGCTCCTTGGCCAGTTCCGCGGGACGGGTGATGGACACGGAAGACGTCAGCGGGAGCGCCTCCAGGAGGTCGGCGATCTGCTGGATCTTCAACCGCATCCCGCCACTCACCCAAGGCTGGTCCATCAATCGGCGATAGTCCGTGGACAGATTGATCGAATCAATGATCTGTCCTTCGCCATCCAGGAGTCCGCCGGTGCCCGTGAGGAAAATGATCTTGTAGGGCTGCAGCGCGCGAACGAGCTCGCTCGCGGCAATATCCGCGTTGACGTTGAGGATCTGCCCTTCCTCCGTTTCGCCCAGGCTGGCAACCACGGGAATGGACTGGGCGCGCAGGCTGGCCTCGATTGGCGAAAGGTCCACGCGTTCAACCCGACCCACCATGCCCCATGTGGCGCGATCCAGGTACGCCGCGCTGAACACGCCGGAGAGCACGGATGTTGCCCGCGTATCCATGGCCTGCAGCGCCTCGACGAGACGAAGGTTCTGCTGCTGGAACACGCGCCGCACGATGCCGAGGGCGCGCGGGCTGGTGACGCGAAGCCCATCCACCGTCTGCTTTTCGATGCCTGCCTCGGCGAGCTGTTCGTCCAGTTGCGGTCCTGCGCCATGGATCACGATGGGAGTCAGTCCAACCTGCTGCAAGAATCCGAGCGAGGACGCCAGTTCGGGAAGCTCGTCGCGAAGGATGGCCCCTCCCACCTTCACGACGGCGAACCGCTTGGCGTCAAGCTCGGAGAACCGCTTGAGATACTGCTGGATCTCACGCGCACTGGCCATGCTGGACAGCAGCCTGACGATCGTCTGGCGAAGATTCTTGTGGGCGTCTATCACGCGTGTCCCCCATCGATCACGCGAAACACGAGATCCGCGTACCGACGAAGCTGATCGAGCGCAACCCACTCGTCGGCGGCATGGGCCTGCGCAATATCGCCAGGGCCAAAAACGAAGCTGGTGTATCCCGCTGCGGAGAAGAGTGCCGCTTCGGTCCAGAAGTCCACGGCATTGCCGACGGGCAAACCCAAGCCGTCCGCCAGATCCCGGGCAGCCAATCGGCGTGCCTCCGCTTCCGCGACGCCGCCCGACGGCAACGGTGGACCCCGAAAGGTCTCCTCGAAATGCTCCGGCGCGGGTTGCGCCAAAGCCCGCAGCACGGCAAGGATCGCGTCGCTGTCCATCGAAGGAAGCGCCCGGAAACCGCACCGGACCTCGCACGCTGGCGCGATGACATTGCCCTTGATTCCGCCTTCGATGCGGCCCACGTTGAAGCGCAGGCCGGTCAGACCGGCGAAACGCTCATGGGCCTGCGCGTCGACCCACTCCAGTGCGCGCGCGCCCCAGCGCAGGGCCTGGTGAACCGCGCTGCTGGATGCCGCCTGGGGTGCCGACGCATGTCCCGCCGCGCCGCTGAAGCGCAGCTGCAGCGAACTGATGCCGCGATGGGCCAACACGGCTTCGCAGCGCGTCGGCTCGGCAACGATCACGGCCTGGAACATCGATCGATCGGGCGGGTGGGCCCGGAGAAAGGCAGGGACGCCGCGTGCGTCATTCGACTCCTCGTCACTGGTGAACAGGAGTGCGCAGTCGCCTTCGGTCCGTTGGGCCGCCACCACCAGCGCTGCAGCAGCACCCTTGATATCACAGGCTCCGAGCCCGACCGCGCGTTCTCCGCCGACAGCCAGCTTCCATGGATCCGAAGTCCATCGCGGGGAGTCGGGGACCGTATCCAGATGGACATTGAACAGCAACCGCGGCCTCCCCCGCACCGCCAGCAGGCTGACACTGCCAGCGCCATGGTCCGCCACGGTGCAGTCAAAGCCGGCAAGCGTGCTTTGCAAATACGTGAAAATGCCGCCGCGATCGATGGCCCGTGGCGGATTGCGCGTATCGAAGGCGACCAAGGCTGCCAGATGGCGAAGAACGTCCTCGAGCATCACGTCGACTCGGCAGACTCCACCCCGGTGAACAGCGGGATGGAAGGTTGATCCACTGGCTGCAGTGAGCCACCCGGCACCGACGATGGATGGGCGCGCACGACCGGCCCGATGCTAGCCACGGTTCACCTCCGCCCATAGCGTGCTGCTCATGCCATAGAGCCGGATGAATCCCTCCGCTTCGGCAACGCCCCAATCCGCCGACTGCGCGTAGGTGGCGCCCTTGGCGTTGAGCACGTGCGGCGAGCGCACCGCTACGGCCTGCACGCTTCCACCCTGGGTCTCCAGAACAACCTCGCCATTGACGCAACGCTGGCTGTGCGCAAGGAACGCCTCGATGTCGGCTTTCAGCGGATCATGGAAAAAGCCCTCATAAACGAGTTCGACCCACTGCTTGGCGGCCAGCGGCTTGAAGCGATTCTGCGCCTTGGTCAAAACCGCCTCTTCCAGCGCACGGTGTGCGACCAGCAGCGCCGCAAGGCCGGGGGCTTCGAAGACGATGCGCCCCTTGAGCCCAATGGTGGTGTCGCCCGTGTATAGGCCCCGCCCGACGCCGTATGCCGCAAAGAGGCGGTTCAGTCGGGCCAGCAGCCGATGCCCCGGTAGCACTTCGCCATCCAGGGCCACCGCTTCGCCATCGGCGAACCGCAGCGCCACGCGCATCGGCTGCGACGGCCACTGCGCGCGCGGTGCGCACCAGCCCCGCGCCTCGTTGCCCGGAGCTTCCCATCGATCGATCTCAGCGCCGGACATGGTCACGCCCAGGAGGTTCTCGTTGATCGTGTACTGCTTCTGCTTGGCGCGCACCGCGAACCCACGCTCCTCCAGGTAGGCCTGTTCCCAGGCACGGGTTTGCGCATGCTCCTTCTGGATTTCGCGAATCGGCGCCACGATCGCGAGATCCGACAGGGCCTTGATGGTCAGATCGAAGCGAACCTGGTCATTGCCCATTCCCGTGCAGCCGTGGGCGATGGCACGCGCGCCGAGTTGCGCGGCGCGATCGATGCAGGCCGCAACGATCAGGTAGCGGTCCGAGACCAGCAACGGATACTGGTCCTGATAGCCGATCCCGGACCACACAAAGGGTTTGACGAAGCCATTCCAGATGGCCGGCCCACCATCGATCGTCACGTGGCTGCTCACGCCCAACTCATGCGCTCGCGCTTCGATGGCTGCGCGTTCATCCGCATCGACACCTCCCGTATCCGCGAACACGGTATGGACCTCGTATCCGCGCTCCCGGAGCCAGGGCACGCAGAAGCTCGTATCGAGGCCGCCGGAAAATGCAAGGACGATAGCGTTGTTCATGGTTGGAGATCCTTTGCGGAAAAGCGGAAATAGCGCCGGTCGATGGCGACTCGGTGGCGCGCGTCAGCCGGCAGGCTGTGCCACCAATGAACTCATGATGGCCTTTTGCACATGCAGCCGGTTCTCGGCCTCGTCGATGGCGAAGCAGTAGGGCGCATCCATGACCCCATCGGTCGCCTTGACGTTGCGCCGCAACGGCAGGCAATGACTGAACAGTCCTCCATCCGTGAGCGCCATCTTGGCTTCATCGACGATGAAGTGCCTGTGGGCGTCCCGGACCGGCTTTTCCTGCTCCCATCGCCCAAAATAGGGCAGTGCACCCCAGCTCTTCGCATACACCACGTGGGCACCGCGATAGGCTGCTTCGATGTCGTGGCTGATCCGGAGCGCCCCCCCGTTCTCCCTGGCGTTGTTTTGCGCGGCGAGCATGAAACGCTCGTCAAGGACGTAGTCGGGCGTCGGACAGAGAAGCGTCACGTCCATGCCCATGCGCGTGGCAATGAGCAGCGCCGAATTTGCCACGGCCGTGTTCAGCGGCCGCGGATGGTAGGTCCACGTCAGGACGTACTTCTTTCCTTGCAGATCGCCCAGGCGTTCGCGCATGGCCATCGCGTGCGCCAATTCCTGGCAAGGATGCAGGATGGTCTCCAGGTTGATGACGGGAACGGTTGCGTACCTGGCAAAGCCTCGCAACACTCGATCCTCGCGATCGACCGTCCAGTCCTGGAACCGCGGAAATGCGCGGACGCCAATCAGATCCACGTATCGGCTGAGGACACGCGCGACTTCGGCTATATGTTCCTCGGCCTCCCCGTCCATGACGCTGCCCACTTCAAATTCGATCGGCCAGGCATCCCGGCCGGGGCTGAGGACCACTGCGTGCCCGCCCAGTTGCTGGGCACCGAGCTCGAAGCTGGTCCGGGTGCGCATCGAGTTGTTGAAGAACAGCAGCGCGATCGATTTGCCGCGCAATTCGTGTCCGAGGCGTTGGCGCTTGAAAGCCTCGGCCTGAACCAGCAGTTCGTCCAGCTCGGCGCGGGAATAGTCCTGGGTGCTGAGGAAATGTCGGAACTGCATTCGGAGCCTCGTGGTTCGGGTGAAGCGGTGAATGGTGGACGGCCAGTGACCCAGGAACCGCCGGAAACGAAAAAGCCCGGCATGATGGCCGGGCTCGGAAGGGGGAACTCACCTGCGCTGATGCGCTAACCGGCCCGACAAAGCACGCCATGCGGTCGGCGCGCACGCGACGTCATTCCGGCAGCCATGCGGGCGCTGGTGAAGACGTCAGGGTGGTTGGTCCGGGGAGCCATGGGCGGCATCTTGGCACGCGGGCGTGCTGTCTCGCAACATGCGCCCCGCCGGACCGCCGGCGATCGTCC